>JBATLS010000365.1:0-12243 GCA_049289435.1 Saprospiraceae bacterium
AAAGGCAGCATGAAAATATCCTAAACGATATTCTATTTCGTATTTTTGATCACTTTAGCATCAGTATAAAACAAATGAAATTGTCCCTTAGGGACAAAATATGGGTAGCAAAATCAATATAAAATCACAACCATCGTGCCTTTAGGTACGAAATAAACTTATGCAAACGGCTCAAATTAGGCCTGCTGCTTACTTATTTTCCGCAGCTTTTACCACCGCATATTCATCATTGAGTCTCTTGATAGTTTCCATGGTGATATCCAATGTAGCTCTCCCATACATGACACTGCCTCCAGCACCTTTCATAAGTACCAAGTCATAGCCTTTTTCTTCAGCTATTTTAGACAGATATTCGTCGATTTTGCCTTGAAGATCTTTTTGTGTTTCCTGCAGTTTTTTATCCAGATCCAGCGCAGCATTGTCTCTTTGTTTCATGAGCGATTCTTCTTCTTTTGCAAGATTTTGCTGCTGTTGTGCATATTTTTCCTCCATTTTCTTCAGTTCTATAGGGGCAATAGTATTGGCTTTTTGTTGTATTTCACTCACTTCCTTCTGAAATTTACCCAGTCTGCTTTGAAAAGCTTCAATCTTTCCAGACAATGCTTTCTCAGCAGTCTTAGACTGCCCTTCCAATTCCGCTTTTTTATCAGTATAAAGATCATACTTAAGCAACAAAGTATCGATATTGATAAAGACGATCTTGTGAGAGGACGTACTGTCTGTTTCTGCTGAGGTACCGACATTGCCAGTGGCAGTCTTTTTACAAGACATGATACTAATGCTTAAAAAAGTAAGAAGGACTAAAAACGAAAAAGTACGATTCATACGATGCTTTTGTAAGGTTGTAAAATTAGTGGCGCAAAAATACTATTTATTTATGTACAACGAAATTTAAAAGAGAATTATTTAATTTTTTAAAGTACTGAAAATGTGCATATTAAAATTACTTAAGAATGAATGAACTGTATATGATCACCATTTGTAAATACCATCCGCAAAGGATATCATAACAAATCATCCAACTCCTCATCTGAGATGGTGCTAAAGTCTTCCAAATCGATGATGTCATCAGATAAACTCTTTTTGATACTTTGTAACTTCATGATCTTTTCTTCTATGGTATCTTTGCAGATGAAGCGCGACACTATGACATTGTTTTTCCGACCGATTCTATGTGCCCGGGCGACAGCTTGTTTCTCCACAAAAGGATTCCACCATGGATCGAGTATGAATACATAATCTGCAGCCGTGAGGTTGAGTCCAGTTCCACCAGCTTTGATAGAAAGCAAAAATACTTTCAAGTCCGGATCACTCTGAAATCTATGGACATTTTTTTCCCGATCTGTGGCAGACATCCCCCCAGTCAACAAAGCAAAATCGATTTTTTGTTCGTTCAGCCAACCTACAAACAGCTCAAGATGTGCAACAAATGAAGAGAATATCAATACTTTATGCCCCGATTTGATGATAGAAAGTATCTGCTCTTTGACTTCTTCAAATTTGCCCGATTCGCCTTCATATTGTACATTAGCCATACAAGGGTGGTTGGCAATCTGTCGCAGTTTCATCAGCGAAGATAATACATGAAATCTATACTGACCATCCCCTTTATTGAGTCCCAAGAGGTGATTTCTGGCAGCAGATTTTTGTTTTTCGTAATACTTTGCCTGCTTTGGAGTCATTTCCACATAGCAAATGTTTTCGATGAGTTGGGGCAAGTCTTTGGCCACTTGCTCTTTGGTGCGTCTCAGTATAAATGGATCTACTAGTTTTTTAAGTTCGATGATGGCTTTTTCTGATTTTGTCTTCTCAATAGGGTATTGAAAATGATCTCTAAAAAATGAATAACTACCCAAAATCATAGGGTTGATAAATTCCATTTGCGACCAAAGATCAGCCAACGAATTTTCGATGGGTGTACCACTCAATGATATCTTATAGTCCGTATCAAGTGTGCGAAGGGCTTTGAATATTTTAGAGTTTTTATTCCTGATTTGTTGACTTTCGTCCAGCACAATATAGCTGAATTTCTTGCTCTTGAGCAATTCAAAATCTGAGAGTGCTGTGTAATAGGTCGTGATGATCATATCAAAAGCCATCATGGTCCGTTCAGCTCGACTTCTTTGGGGTCCAGTATATATGAGCGTCTGGAGTGATGGCGCATATTTTTTGATTTCTGCATACCAATTGAATACCAATGATGCGGGGACTACTATGAGGGCGCATAATGCATTCCGACCTATATTTTCGCTGCTTCCGAATAGATCAAGTTGAATTCCCGCCACTCCATGCTGCACATTTGAAACATCCATCTCTTCTTTGGCCGAAAGTAGGGCTGCAATAGTCTGTAGTGTCTTCCCTAAACCCATATCATCTGCAAGACAAGCTCCCAAACCATTGACTTTGTGCTTTATGAGCCATTTGACGCCTTCCGTTTGATATGGCCTTAAGGTGGCTTTTAGATGAGGTGATGGCTGATAATGGATATCTTGAGCATCCAAAACGATATCTTTGGATGATGACATATCATCTTGTCCCAACAAAGTAAAATGCTGCTTTTGTATTTTCCAGGTGTCATCACTCTCTTTGCCGAATCTGACGATAGACTCGTACTTTGCCATTATTTCTTCGGGGATGACCACATAGCTGCCATCTTTAAGACGAAAATATGGGTCTTCTTGTTGAATATTTCTAAATAATGCCGCAATAGGATACATTACCTCACCAATAGTGACAGCACCACGCAGATCAAACCAGTCATTGACCAATACAAAATCAGGCATCACTGTCAGTGTCCGGAGACTCAACATCTTGCCATCTGCGTCAGGGGGGTGGATGTCAAATATGGCTCTTAATTCATCGTAAAAAGGGCTAATGTTATGGATGACGTCAAATTTTCCATTTCCAGTCGCAAATAACATATTGGATGATCGTACAAAACCCAAATCATACAATATCTGAAACAATTGCTGTTCTTGTTTTTCGTTTCTGGTGCACTCCGTGATCAAAACCTCATGATGTGCATCCAATGACAATGAAGTCCTCCTTCTGGACTTTTCGCTGCCCTTAAACCTAAATGTTCCATAATCAAAAGTGAGATCTAACAACCAGCGATTTTCGAAAATATCAAATACAAAAAACATGGATTTTCCCAATATTTCAGATTTCCTGATGATCTCAAAGCCTTCAGACCTGATATCTACTTTACCCATGACATCCTTCAGGAAAGTCTCGAAGTACGTCTTAACCATGTCATTTTTGATAAAGACGGCATCCTTTTTCAAAAATGGCTTTACCTTTGAAGCATTGAGATCATCCATCCAGCACACGGTATGGTCTATCAGCAGTATAGCTGGCTTATCTGCAAGTATTTCGATATGATGTTTGTATGGCAAAATAGTTTTTTCATAGGCCAGAAGACTAAGTTCATATTTTATACCCTTCAGAGTTTTGGTAAATAATAAGTCTGGTGAAATATTTGTTTGATGGAAGTGAACCAAATGATCAGAAACCCTCACACTTCTCACTATATTGAATCCTAAAAAGTATCCTTCTGATCTGATGATTTTGAGCATCCTTTCGATCTTTCGATCAATGATCCCCTGCAAGATAGATTGAACTTTTTTATCCTCAAATAAGGTATTAATGTTCTTAGGTTGTTTGTTGTTTTTATTAATACTTTTTTCCAATGCTTCAATACTCAGTTCTTCACATAGCATCAATAGTTCCTCATGTGCGCTCCCACTTACTTCAATACCGTAACTTCCCAATGTATCACCATTGGCTACGGCACGCATATAATACGGCATCCCATGACTGTCCTCATCGCATATATATGCGGAAGGCAAAATGAACCCAATACCATTTATGGGGGCAAGGCTATAAGCGATACAATATTTTTCGGTGGACAAATCTGAATGTTTTTAGGTACATTGTAAGATGGAATATCATAAAAATAAAGATGTAAAGAGAGTTATTTTTAAGGTCGTCCTTCCGACTTAACACATCATTTAGACTCCATCGCAAAAAAGGTGTAAAAGTAATCATTTCGGATTTAATCATACTTTTTCGCCTCAGTCTTTAATAAAAACGTTATATCTTTGACGACATAATCAATATTTGCCAGTGAAATTCCCATAATGCAAGTATTACACGTCAAAATGATTCAACCATGGGGATTGCACTCGCTTGCTTCGAAGTAAGCACGTATGAACATTAAAAAACAAATAAAATATCTCAATGAAACCACCAAAAATCTTAGTCACTGGAGCAAATGGACAGATAGGCCGGGTACTGACCGAAAAATTACGTCAGATATATGGTCACAGATCTGTCCTCGCCACAGACATCACTAAGCTTGCTACTACCATAGAACCATTCGAATTTTTGGATATCCTTAATGCACAACGACTGCGAGAGATCGTAGAAGATCACAATATCAATCAGATATACCACCTTGCGGCCATCCTGTCTGCCAATGGCGAGTGGAATCCTATCAAAACCTGGAATATCAATCTCAATGGTCTGCTCTCCATTCTGGAGCTTGCCCGTGAAAAATCGATGAATAAAATATTCTTTCCAAGTACTATAGCAGTGTTTGGCGATACTACTCCCAGAGAAAATACGCCTCAGGATGTACCCTTACTCCCAGCCACCGTGTATGGTATGAGCAAATCCACTGGTGAATTGTGGTGCAACTATTACCACCAAAAATTTGGATTGGATGTACGATCTATACGTTACCCGGGCATCATAGGTTGGCAAAGCCTTCCAGCTGGGGGTACTACAGATTATGCGGTAGAAATCTACCACGCCGCACTCAGAGACAATCATTATGACTGTTTCTTAGCTGAACACACCCGATTGCCTATGATGTATATGGATGATGCCATCAAAGCCACTGTTGATATCATGAGGACGCCAAGGGAGAACATCCACATACGCTACGGGTACAATCTTTCGGCCATGAGTTTTACACCAAAGGAGATAGCCGCAGAGATTAGGAAACATATTCCCGGATTTACCATTTCTTATCATCCGGATTTCAGACAGCAAATTGCCTCCAGCTGGTCAGAAAGCATAGACGATAGCCATGCAAGAAGAGACTGGGGTTGGCATCCAGACTTTGATTTAGCATCCATGACGGTGGATATGCTTGACCATCTGAGGTCTACCCTATTACCTTAATCAAAAAAAAGTTTATTTAAAATGGCCATAAACCCAACACATATTATCACTGATATTGCAAAGGAACTCGACGACTTGAAAAAAGCTGGACTTTTCAAAAGTGAAAGAATCATCACCACACCGCAATCAGCACTCATCCGCACCACAGCAGGAAAAGAAGTGCTTAATTTTTGTGCCAACAACTATCTGGGCTTATCATCACATCCTGAAGTCATCCGGGCAGGCAAAAAAGCCATGGATAGCCATGGGTTTGGTTTGTCATCGGTCAGGTTTATCTGCGGCACTCAGGATATCCACAAAAAGCTGGAACAAAAAATAGCCGAATTTGTGGGTCAGGAAGATGCTATCCTTTATGCTGCTGCATTTGACTCCAATGGAGGTCTCTTTGAGCCTTTGCTCACGGAAGAGGACGCCATCATTTCCGATATGCTCAATCACGCTTCGATCATCGATGGCATCAGACTTTGTAAAGCCGACAGGTATCGATATGAAAATAATAATATGGAAGACCTGGAGTCAAAACTCAAAGATGCCACAGCAACAGGGGCCAGAAGGATTTTGATTGCAACTGATGGCGTATTTTCTATGGATGGCATCATAGCACAGATAGACAAAGTATGTGATCTGGCTCAAAAATATCATGCGATGGTCATGGTGGATGATTGTCATGCAACGGGTTTTACTGGGAAAACGGGTCGTGGTTCGGCTGAGCATTCAGGGGCATTTGGTCGGGTAGATATTATCACAGGCACTTTTGGTAAAGCACTAGGGGGTGCATCCGGTGGTTTTACTGCAGCCAAAAAAGAAATCGTGGAGTTGCTACGCCAAAAGTCCAGGCCCTATCTGTTTTCTAATACCTTGGCACCCTCTATCGTCGGAGCTTCGATCAAAGTATTGGAGCTCTTAAGTGAGGATACTTCCCTAAGAGACAAGCTGGAGGTGAATACTCGCTTATTCAGATCAGAGATGGTTAAGGCTGGATTTGATATAGTGCCAGGCACACACCCGATCACGCCTGTCATGCTTTATGATGCCCCGCTGGCACAAATATTTGCATCCGAATTATTGGAAGAAGGCATCTATGTGATTGGATTTTTCTTTCCAGTGGTGCCCAAAGGCAAGGCACGAATTAGAGTCCAGATCAGTGCAGGACACGAGACAGAACATATTTATGCCGCCGTAGCAGCATTTACGAAGGTTGGAAAAAAATTAGGGGTGATTTGATAGTTATTTTGGAATGGTATTCTTTTGTCGGGATTCCATCCAAAGGACCATGCCCAAACCAATGATTGCACTCAATACTGTCAAAAGTATCTTAGGTGATGACATCCAGTAATCCAAAGGAAGTACATTGGACTCTTTAAGGATTTTGATTTTTTCAAGATCCAAAGTCTGATATTCTGCCAAAGAACTTATGGACGATGTCAGCCCTGTTTCCTTATCGATGATGTTGGAAATATTTCGCCAGGGCCATATTTTGTATAATGATCCTAATAAAAATCCAGTGAGCACGACAAATGTATGGTCTCTATAATGTGCAAATAACCAATTTAATACTCTAGAAAAAGACAATATGCCTACGATGCACCCCATGGCAAAAATGGAGATGATCATCATACTTTCTATATCCTGCTCTATCAGGATGCTTTTGAGAGAAGGTATGATCAATGTGTACATCCCCATCAATAATAGCATAAAGCTGCCAGAGACTCCCGGCAAGATAAAGGCCGAAATGGCTATCATTCCCGCTAAAAATATATAGAATGGAGATGTACTTCCTTCGGCAGGAGAAACTATGGATATCAACAATGCAGTCCCTAGCCCAGCGATTAGTGCTACTACTTTGGACATATCCCAATGCCCTATGTGTTTACCTATCATCCATGCAGATGCAAGTACCAAACCAAAGAAAAAGCCCCATAAAGGTTCGGCATAATGCGCCATCAACCAGGTGATAACCAAAATACCAAATACTATCCCTGCTACCATGCCTGATCCAAGGCTCATCAGAAACCAACCATTGATTTTGCCCCATGAATCACTGAATTTTTTCTGCCACAGCATTTTCAATAAAGGCAGATCAAAAGACTGGATAGATCTCAATAAATCCTCGTAGATACCAGATATAAAAGCGATCGTGCCTCCTGATACACCCGGTATCACCTCAGCAATGCCCATAGCGGCTCCTTTCATCATGGTGGCAACATTCAGTTTCATCTGTTTATTTTTTTAATTGGCATTCTCTGAATGCCTGTTTAAAGAAGCCAGATGGAATTCGCATGAAAATAATCATCACGGTTTGTGTGTTACTACTCATGCTCATTTCATCTGTATATTATTTAATAAATTTGATTAAAATTATTTTTGCAGGTATCTTTTAGAATTTATAAACAATTGTTACCATTTAAGTAATACCCATTTTCTTTGAGATCATATCCATGACCCAATCAAACTGCTCCTCTCTGGTCAGATGAGTATTGTCCAATAAAATGGCATCAGCTGCTTGCTTAAGGGGGCTATCATCTCTTTCTGTATCGACTTTGTCTCTATGTGCCAGATTAGAAATGATGTCATGAAGGTCGGTTTTTTGATTTTTGGCTATCAATTGAGCATATCTCCTTTGCGCTCTTACGATGGGGTCGGCTACTACAAATATTTTCACATCCGCATTTGGAAAAACCACAGTGCCAATATCTCTACCATCCATGACTACCCCTTTGTTAAATGACATTTCTCTCTGTAATTGCACCAACTTGACCCGAACTGCGGATATGGCAGCTACTTCACTGACATTGGAGGAGACTTCCAAACTGCGAATACGATGTTCCACATTTTCTCCATTGAGCAAGGTTATATTTTCTCCATCGATGTTTTCAAATGATATATGGATGGCTGATAAGGCGGATTGCACCTCTGCATCATTATGGCAATCTATCTTATGTATGATAAAATAAAGAGTCACAGCTCTATACATGGCACCTGAATCTATAAATACATAATTCAGTGCTTTAGCAATTTGTTTGGCAAGCGTGGATTTTCCGCAGGACGAAAACCCATCTATAGCTATGACCAACGGCCGATGTGATTTGATAGACAATGCTATGATTTAGATTATTCCCACAAAAATAAAAAAGTCCCGCTATTATTTTCCAATGCAGGACTCTCTTTATACTATTCGACTACTTGAGGGAAGTACTAATACTCTTCTTCATTAAATAAAAAGTCGTCTTTACGAGGGTAATCTGGCCAAATGTCTTCCATAGTTTCATAAATTTCGAATTCATCTTCCAGTTCCTGAAGATTTTCTATGACTTCCAAAGGGGCACCTGATCTTATCGCATAATCGATCAACTCATCACGGGTAGCTGGCCATGGTGCGTCTTCGAGATTGTGTGCTAATTCTAAGGTCCAATACATATGAATTTTTTAAATTAAAGGTTGAAAAATAATTACAATGAAATCCTTTGATATAATGCTTAACAGTAAAATAAGTAAGTGTTAGAAAGTCAAGAATATTTTAAAAATTTCATTCGACACATTAAATTGAGAATTAATATAAAAAGTTCCCAAATCAAAAAATAATCTATACTTTTTAGAAGCCTAGTGCTCTGTCAAGATAAAAAGTATGGGAGAAATTTTTTCAAAGATCAAGGCAAAAAACATACCACGCCTACCAGCGGTGAGCCAAGCCCAGAAAAAACTTAGCTACGGTAAGTATTTTTAACGCAGATATCTGGAAAAATAGTCTCATTTAATTATGTTCATTATCTTAAAAGAGCACTACACTCCATAAATCAAATAATCAGCATTGCGTCTCCATAACTAAAGAATCTGTATTTCTCCTTGATGGCTTCCTGATATGCTTCCATGATCAGATCGAAGCCTCCAAATGCAGCTACCATGATGATCAGGCTGGTCTTAGGCAAATGAAAATTGGTAATCATACTATTGGCAATGCTGAAATCATATGGTGGGTATATAAAGAGATTGGTCCACCCGTCAGATGGTTTCAGTAAACTAGTAGCTGACACTGAAGATTCTATGGTCCTCATCGTGGTGGTACCTACTGCACATATTCTTCCATTTCTTTCTTTAGATCTATTGACTGCATCTGCTGCAGTTTGTGATATGGCATAATACTCTGCATCCATCTTGTGCTTAGACAAATCTTCGACATCTATACTTCTGAAGGTACCTAACCCTACGTGCAATGTCACTTCAGCCAATTCTGTGCCTTTTATTTCGAGACGCTTCATCAGCTCTCTGGAGAAGTGCAGACCAGCAGTAGGTGCTGCTACAGCTCCTGTTTCTTTGGCATATACCGTTTGATATCTTTCGTCGTCCAGATCCTCAGGTATCCTGGTGATATATTTGGGCAGAGGCATGCTCCCCAATTGCTTGAGCGTATCCCTGAACTCCTCTTCTGTGCCATCAAAGAAAAAACGAATGGTCCTACCTCTTGAAGTAGTATTGTCCACCACTTCAGCTACGAGTACATCATTTCCGTTGTCATCAGCAAAATAAAGTTTGTTGCCTACACGGATCTTTCTGGCAGGATCTACAAGTACATCCCAAAGTTTACTGTCCGAATTCAATTCTCTGAGCAAGAAAACTTCAATCTTTGCCCCTGTTTTCTCTTTTTTGCCATACATCCTTGCCGGAAATACACGAGTATTATTGAAGATCATGGCATCACCATCATCAAAATAATCAAGTACTTCTTTAAACACCTTATGTTCTATCTTTCCCGTCTGCCTATCTACTACCATGAGCCTTGACTGATCTCGTTCCTGAGTAGGATATTGAGCAATCAGATCCTCAGGCAGGTCAAACTTAAATTGTGAAAGTTTAGTTCTCATTTATTTGAATTAATTAAAAGGAGTGCAAAAGTAAAAATCTTTATACATTTTATAACACATTATTGTTTTGATTTATTTTATTTTTGAAATGATGGTACAAAATATACTTATAATAGTCTCACAAAGCGTCTTTCTGCCGATAAAATCATGACTTTCATCTAATCCTGTCTTTAGCTTTGGGCAAGAGTCTTAAAATTGCATATATTTACACTTCCATTCATTCACACCGAAATTAATGAAATTATTCATAAACATCATTTGGGAAAGTTTGCACCAAGCTTTGGGCTCATTGAGAGGCAATAAGTTGAGAACTTTTTTATCATTGTTAGGCATCACTATAGGTATCTTCTGCATCATCACTGTAAAATCCGCTGTTGATTCCCTTCAAGCCAATATCGTGGAAGGATTTAACGAATTGGGTAGCGATGTCATCTATTTGGATAAAATGCCGTGGAATGAAGACCCTGGTCAAAACTACTGGAAGTATGCCAAACGTCCAGATCCGTCGTATGAAGACTATGAGGCCATCAAGAAAAGATCCAAATTAGCACAAAATACGGCCTATACCATTTTTACGGGTGGAAGGGTCATCAAGCATCTTTCGAGCTCCGTCTCCAATGCCTTTATCATGGGATCGACCTATGAATATGCTTCGATCCAAAATTTAAAGATCGCTGAGGGTAGATATTTCACGCCCAATGAAGCCGAAACCGGTGCCAATAAAATCATCTTGGGCAATAAGGTATATAATGAATTATTCAAGAGTTTGGATGGAATAGGTAGGGAAGTCAAGCTTTTTGGGCAAAATTTTCAAGTGATCGGATATATGGAAGCAGAAGGTGACAATGTCTTCAATTTTCTTAATTTTGATGACGTCATATGGATGAGCTTCAATACCGTCAAAAAATACATCAATGTAAAAGACGAATCATCAGTAGGTCGCATGCTAAATATTAAAGCAAATGCAGGAGTACCGATGGAAGAGCTTAAAGGAGAGATTGCCACTGTCATCAGAGCAGTGAGACGTCAGAAACCTTTGGAAAAAGATAATTTTTCTCTCAACGAGCTGTCTATGCTGGCTCAGGTATTGGACAATGTCTTTAAGATCATCAATATAGCAGGCGGAATAATAGGAATTTTTGCTTTGGTCGTTGGCATGTTTAGTGTTGCCAATATCATGTTTGTATCGGTCAAAGAGCGTACAAGTATCATTGGTATCAAAAAAGCTTTAGGTGCAAAACGATATGTAATCCTGATGGAATTTTTGATAGAAGCGGTCATATTGTGTATCATAGGCGGCATCATTGGCTTGATCATGGTGTATGTAACTTTAACGGTAATTTCTATGTTGATACCATTCCCTATGACGCTTTCGACCATGAATATTGCCATCGGTGTAGGAGCTTCGATAGCAGTCGGGATCATTTCTGGCATCCTTCCAGCTATGCAAGCATCTGGAATGGATCCTGTGGAAGCCATCAGAGCATAAGAGTATGTTTACATTTTCATGTTTGAGCGAAAGCTTGATAATGATGAATTTTTAAACATACTCTAAAATTACTCTATACATCAATCTACCACTCAATCACCACCTTGCCCACGGATTGGCGTGACTCCAAATAATCATGTGCCTTGGCTATATCTTTATAACCAAATACTTTGCCCACGGTAGGTCGAATGACCCCGCTCTGGGACATTTTGACCACATTCTTGAGCACAGAGTTGAATACTTTTGGTTTAAAATCTGCGATCCTCAGCATATTGACAGTAATGATGGCTTTAGACTCCATCAAAAGTGATATTGGAGAAAACAGACCAAATCCCCACGCCAAACTCAATAACTTAAGCTTATTTTTGGTAGATTCCATTTGTTCAGCTGCTCCAAAACAGATCATTTTTCCACCGGGAGCCAAGAGTTTCATCCCTTTCTTAAATGCCATACCACCCAAGCTGTCAAAAACTACATCGACTTTTTGCCCACTTTGGTGAATGATGTCATAAAAATCAAATTTTGTATAGTCTATTGGCATGTCCACTCCCGCTGACTTGAGTAAGTCCTGCTTATGAGTGGATGCAGTACCATATACAAAACACCCTCTATCTTTGGCTATCTGCACCAATATACTCCCCACCCCACCTGCAGCGGCATGTACCAACACTCGATCACCAGGGTGCAGTGTAGTACAATCAATAGCGC
>JBATLS010000366.1:0-3316 GCA_049289435.1 Saprospiraceae bacterium
GGGTTTGATTGTAAACGAGGGGAAAATCGTAGATGCATCTTTTGTGGAAGTGCCAAAACAACGTAATACTAAAGAAGAAAACAAAACAATCAAAGAAGGTGGCATCCCAGAATCATTCCAAAAAAATAAACACAAATTAGCACATAAAGATGTTGATGCTCAATGGACTAGCAAAAATAATACAAGTTACTATGGGTATAAAAATCACGTTAAAACAGATAGTAAAAGTAAAATCATAACAAAATTTGTAGTCACTGATGCCAGTGTTCATGATTCACAACCACTAGAAGAATTACTTGATTCAAAAGATATAAATGAACCGCTATATGCCGATAGTGCCTATACAGGTGAAAACCAAGATATGACAATAGAGTCGAGAGAAATGCTCAGTGAAGTAAGTGAAAAAGGGTATAGGAACAAACCATTAACTGAGGTACAAAAGAAAAACAATACGATAAAGTCGAAAGTGAGGAGCAGGGTGGAGCATATATTTGGGTTCATGGAAATGAGCATGAATGGTATGTATTTATATGCAATAGGCGAAAAAAGAATAAGTGGTCAAATAGGATTGATGAATCTGACATATAATATGTTCAGAAAAATTCAATTACAAGCCATTTAAGGGCGAAGTGTGTCTGGTAGAGAACGATATATTTTATAATATGTTATTAATCAATACAATAAACATTATTTAATAAATTATATATAAAAACGAATTAAAAATATAAAACAAGATGACTTAAAAATTTGAGTCAAAAATTTATTAAAAATAGAAAATCAAGTTTTTAGAACTTCCCATCAAATATTGACTTATATAGCTCCATCATTCCAGTCTTCAAGACAGACTATTTCGGATGGTACAGATCATCTTGACCCTGCTCAACTTAGAGGTCTTGGTCCTGATCAGGTCTTAGTCTTGATCAATGGCAAAAGGAGACATCAATCTGCTTTAGTCAACGTCAACGGAACAGTCAACCGAGGTTCTGTAGGTACAGACTTAAATGCTATACCTGCATCATCTGTAGAAAAAATTGAAATTCTTAGAGATGGTGCGGCCGCACAATATGGTTCAGATGCCATTGCTGGGGTAATCAATATTATTCTTAAAAAGAGTACTGGAATAAGTGGAAATGTTGGGTATGGTTCACATATTACAGCTTATGAAAAAAATTATATCCTTAATAATGGAAAAAGTGATAAAGTCAGTGTAAATGATGGCGGAACGCTCAATGCTGGATTGAACTACGGGATCAAAGTTGGAAAAGATGGGTTTTTAAATCTAACAGGTGAGTACGTCACAAGAGGCCAAACCAATCGAACAGGTACATATACAGGACAGATTTTCCCTTCGGTGGGAGGTGTTGTTGTTGACAATAGCGAGCTGGCAGCGAGAGGACTTACGAGAGATGATTTTGATATGCGAATCGGCAATTCAAATGTTAATGGAGGAGGTGTCGTGCTAAACTTTGCTTTACCTTTTGGAAATGGTAAGGAATTCTATGCATTTGGTGGAGTAAATAATAAAAAAGGAAATGCCACTGGTTTTTACAGATATCCCAATTCAGTACCAGCTGCGGCCAGAGCTAATGTTTTTTCTGTTTATCCTAATGGATTTTTGCCAGAAATAAACTCCAATGTGACAGATTTGTCTGCCGTCATCGGACTCAGAGGAAGTATTAGCAATTGGAATTATGACATTAGCAGTACATTTGGTCAAAATACATTCGATTTTGAAATTGCAAATTCAGTCAATTATACCCAGGCACTTTCCTCTGCAAGCTTTCAGAGAGTTTTTAATGCAGGAGGGTTAAAATTTTTACAAAATACTATTAATCTTGACTTAAGCAGAAAATTTGATGTCATGGAAGGGCTCAATTTTGCTTGGGGAGCAGAATTTAGAATTGATCAGTTTGGGCTCACTGCTGGCGAAGAAGCTTCTTACAAAAACTATAATACTGCTGCGGGTGTTGCTGCCGGATCTCAAGTATTTTCTGGGTTTTTACCCACAAATGAAGGTTCTAATTCGCGAAATAATAAATCAATATATCTTGATATAGAACAAAATTTTACTAAGAGTCTCTTGGTGGCAGGCGCATTGAGATTTGAAGATTATTCTGATTTTGGCAGTACTTTAAATTATAAATTAGCGACCAGATATAAATTGGCAAAAGGAGTTGCTTTAAGAGCATCAATGAGTACAGGTTTCAGAGCACCATCACTTCAACAAAGGTTTTATGCAAAAACAAATACTTTATTTGTATCTCAAGGAGGAACCTTAGTACCTATTGAAAGCGGAACCTTTACCAATGACAGTAAGCCTGCAGAAATATTGGGAATACCAACTCTGAAGCAAGAAACCTCCAATAGCTTTACGATAGGGGCAACAATAAACCCAACTTCCAACTTTGAAATCACTGTAGATGCTTATCAGATAGATATCGATGACAGAATTGTTCTTACCAACAACTTTAGCGATGGAGGCAATGCCACTATTAAAGCCCAACTAGCTGCGGCCAATGCATCAAGTGCAAATTTCTTTACCAATGCGATTGATACCAGAGCGAGAGGTCTTGAATCCGTAATCAGTTATAACCTTAAGCTCAACGACGCATCATCACTAAAATTAGTATTGGCCGGAATATTTATAAAAAATGAAGTCAAAAAAGACGCCAGTGGCAAAGCAATAATCAAGGCTTCAACGATACTTCAAGAAACTGGGCAGATTGGTAATTATTTCAATAGAGAAGATCAGAGTAGAATAGAGGTTGCAAATCCAAATGATAAAGTTTCATTTACTTTAAACTATAGAAATGGAAAATTTGGAGCTATGCTGAGAGGAGTGAGATTTGGAGAGGTTACTTATTTGGACCCTTCTATCGATCCTACAAAACCGGATTTATGGCCTACAAATTCCTTGACTGGCACAAAGCAGTCACTCGATCAGGTATTTAGTCCAAAATTTGTCACTGATTTATCTGTTAGTTATGAAGTTGCTAAGGGGATAACTTTTAATATTGGTGCCAATAATATTTTTGATACGTATCAGGATTTGCATACCCATTCTGGAAATTTTAGCTCGGGTAGATTTGTATATTCAAGACGAGTTCAACAAATGGGCTTCAATGGTAGGCTGGTATTTGCAAAAGTTAATTTTAATTTTTAATAAGATTAATAACTTAGAGTATGTTTAAATTTTCATGTTTGAGCGAAAGCGAGAAAATTTAATTTTAGACAAGGTGCGCCTAAGGCGCACAGTCGTAACTGGTAGTTACAACGAAAAATATAACGCAGTATAAAATGAAATTTGCCGCTTGCA
>JBATLS010000367.1:0-8899 GCA_049289435.1 Saprospiraceae bacterium
AAAAGCCAATATCGAATGAATTTATAATTGATAAACTTACCAACAGTATTGAGAATATAGTTACTGGTGATAGTTTTGCAACTGAAATATCCATTTTAACTCCCTCTGATCACAAAAATATATCAAAAAAGCAGGGTTGGCAGTTTAATTGGAAACTTGAATCCAATTGCCCGGAAAAAGATGTTTATAAATTAACTATTGTCGGTAATCCAAATATAATTCAAGGATTAGTAAGTTTGGAAGTTAAGCCTGATCATGTCTTTATGCATTTAGTTGAAAGTGCACCTTTTAATAAAGGTAAATCAAAAATGTACTCAGGAGTACCAGGAAACCTGGTGGCGTTTTCATGCAAATTATCTTTCCAGCGAGGAAATGATGGTAACGTTGCATTTCTGTCAAAGTCTCAACTTATTAATCATTATATTGAAACATTAGGCGCAATCCATTAGTGCGGAAGTCTAATGATCAATGAATCCACCTCAGCCTTAAAACTTGTACAAAAGTATTTTAACCCAAAATAATGAAGTTATGAAAAATAAAATCAAAGAACTGGATGTAGATATAATAGGTGGATTGAGCCAACTTACAGAAGAAGAAGCCAAATCATTATCAGCTTATTTTGCAAAACAAAAGGCAAAAAAAGCAAACGTTAAGGGTAAAAAGCTTCCAAATACACCGCTGTTAAAACCAAATAAAAAAATTTCTACATAATAGTTTCATTTTTATACTTCTAAAAAACTCCACAAACCTGTGGAGCTTTAGTGCCATCCAGCAATTTATACACATCAACAATAACAAAAAAGACCCTGACCTAGCGTCCAGAGCCTTACCTGTGTAAATAGCCAAAACTTAATTTTCTTTTCCAACTATACTGGATCACTGGTAGATTTTTTGATATCGAATAAATTCCTGAAATTCCACCAATAAATGTGAAGTTTTATAGTGATAGTTTTTGATGTACGATTGTTTAAAATGTTTGCACAAAGTATATTTGGGTGTATCCCAAAATTTCACTTTTATGCAATTTCTTTTTAGATTACCCCATCCCTTAAGGGAGCTAAAAAGAAATTGGCAATCAATGAATGCAAAAATGGGATACACCCGTATATTTTGAACTGAATTTACTTATAAATCGTTACTTTTGTATTATATCAAACACATATGGTAATTGAAAGAACAAATAACGAAATCGTAATAAGGATAAATGACGATAATGAACAATTAGGGCAGAGTGACCTTGATAAGATAATAGACACTATTAGATATTATCAAATAATTAAAAAGAGCAAGGCATCACAGAGCGATATTGACATTCTGGCCAAAGAAATTTCAACAAATTGGTGGAATGAAAATAAAACTAGATTTGAGGCTAGACAATGATTAAAGTTATTGTAGACACCAATATTGTTTTTAGTGCGTTATTAAATCCAGCAAACAGTATTGCCGAATTTCTCTTTAATTCTGGTGATTGTTTCGAGTTTTATTCTCCTTCGTTTTTAAGAATGGAGATCGAAAAACACAAAGGAAAATTACTTAAACTATCCCAATTGAAAGAATTTGAGTTAGAAGAAATTAAATACATTGTTTTCGATCAAATAACTTTTGTTCATGAAGAACTTATCCCTTTTGAAATTTGGACTGAATCAATACATATTTTGAAAGAAATTGATAGTAATGATGTCCCCTTTTTAGCCCTTAATAAATATTTAGAAGCAATTCTTTGGACAGGTGATCTTAAATTGCAAAATGGTTTATCAAACAAAGGTTTTGACAACGTATATAGTTTTGCACAAATTTCAATGCTTAGAGATAGATTGAGAAAAATGTAAAATTTACAGTATACCTCTCGACAAAAAAAAGGCCCTGAACCTGCAAATAGAACCTTACCCATGCAAATAGCCAAAACCGATCGTCTTAGCGTCCCGCTAAGATGACCTATTATCAGGCATCTTGTCTGAACCATTGGCACCACCAGACGGCCAAACCTTATGCAATCCCTTGGATACCCCAGAACTGATGATCGCTCCCACACAAACCAATATGCCAGTTTTCAGAATGTCATTATAGATAATTAGGTTTATGTTAAATCCAATGCAAAAAAAATTTAAGCTATGGTAAGATGAGCGACTTTATCTTAAGGATTCATTTGCAGCCATTGATTGGAAAAAATGGCGTGGCTGCAATATGGCAGCATTTTTCTAAGTGTTTCTTACTGGTTTTTACTTCCAATAAGTTTCATAACTCCCTGAAAAACAGACGCCAAACAAGAAATCTGATATGATTTTAACTTGTTTGGCATCATACTTTGCGGACTGGACGGGTCGGCCGAATAATAAGATTTACTCTATATATCACTTTTATTCAATTGATTATAAATAAAACATATCTTTATATGTAATTTGGAGAATCTCTGGGAACATGTAATTTGATGCAAAAAAAACCATTTTGAGCGGACCGCAAAATTTATTTTTATCTTTTTAATGCACTAAAAATGACGTCAAAAATAGTAATATTTTGAGCAAAATTCCAACAACCCATTCTACCCTATTTTGACACCAAAACAGCAGTCCACGACGAGTTCTCAAAATAGGACACAGAGTTCTTTTTACGGTCAGGTATGTACTGTTTGGCAGTCGGGGGCGTACCGTAATGAGAACTCGTCGAAAACTCGTCGCAGTACCAAATAAAGACATATACTACAATATACTACTTAACTACAGCAAAAAATTAAAAATTTTAAAAAAAAGACAAAAACTACGTGAGACACTCGCACCGGGGGGCGGCGATCGAAATATTTTCAATCCCATCAATGAAAATACGATTGGTCTCAAAATGTTAATCTGTGGTGATAGTGATTATTACACAATGTCAAAATTTCATATCGTTTTTTTGGTCATCTTGGTAAACTTGATTCTGATGGGTATCAAAATACATAATTTTTGTAATTATTTTAGTAATATCCCAAATGGTACAGAGGGGTAAAATATCGATAGCACCGAATAAAATCCATCATATAAAAGTAAAAAAGTACCGTTTTGGGCTGTATTTTGCCTTAAAGGTAAAATATCCCCGTGCTGTGAGGGACATAGGGATGGCAAAAATGTTACTTATTTTTTAAACAACTAAATAAATATTTTGCGAAAAGTATTGAAATTCACTACCTTTCGCAAAATATTACTCTTATGAGTACCATAATCGCCAATCAAAGACTGGATGTTTGGGTAGATGAACAGCTTGCCAAAGGGCAGTATTCATTTTCTTTGGATAAACTAAGAGAAATTTTTGCTGGTCAATCAGACACTGCTTTAAAATTTGCACTTAAAAGACTGACAGATAAAGGTAAAATATTGTCTGTGTACAAAGGCTATTATATTATTATTCCGGCTCAATATCTGCATAAAGGAATAATCCCGCCAACTATGTTTCTGGATGCATTTATGAAAGAATTAAAGAGACCTTATTATATAGGATTATTAAATGCAGCTGCCTTTTATGGTGCTTCTCATCAACAGCCTCAAGAATTTTTTGTAATTACCTCCTTTCCCGTTTTAAGACCTATGGTAAAGAAAGGATTAATAATCAATTATATTAGCGTAAGAAATTTTCCTGATCAACTGTTGGAAAAACGTAAAACAGAAGCAGGCTATATAAATATTTCTAATCCGGGTTTAACTGCCACTGATTTGATTCAGTTTGAAAAGAGAATAGGGGGGATCAACCGGGCAGCTACAGTCATCAATGAATTGAGTGAAACGATGACATCAGCAGATTTTGATGTCATACTGCTGTCTAATACACCTGTTACTGCCCTGCAAAGACTTGGTTATTTACTTGAATTTGCATGTGAAAATCAAAAACTGGCAAATGCTCTGTACGATATTGTGTTTAGCGCAGGGTTAAAATTATACAGGATACCGCTCAAGGCATCTGGAAAGGTTGCAGGATTTTCCAGTGACAATAGGTGGCAGGTGATTGTCAATACAGCAATAGATATTGACGAATGATACCACAGGCATATATTACAGAATGGAGCAATAATGTCCCTTGGCAAAGTAACGAACAGATAGAACAAGATCTGGTCATTTGCAGGGCATTGGTGGAAATATTTTCTGATCCGTTTCTAGCAGAAAGTCTAGCCTTTAGGGGAGGTACAGCTTTACATAAGTTGTATTTGCAGCCACAACCCAGATACTCAGAAGATATAGACTTAGTACAAATTACATCTGAGCCTTTTGGCAATATTATAGACAGACTAAGGACAACATTAAACTTTTTAGGTGAACCAAAAGTAAAGCAGAAAGCACACAACAACACATTAATTTTTTCGGTTTGATTCTGAATTTCCGCCAGTGCAGTCGTTAAGGTTAAAAGTTGAAACCAATACAAAAGAACATTTTTCAGTTTTGGGTATTCAAAAATTTCCATTTACTGTAGATTCGTCCTGGTTTTCTGGCACTTGTTTTATTACAACCTACAAAATTGAAGAATTACTTGGCACTAAACTCAGAGCATTGTACCAACGCAAAAAAGGAAGAGATTTGTACGATATGTATATTGCACTCATGCAGTTAAAGGATTTGAATTTGGACGAAATTATACATTGCTACAAAGAGTATATGAACTTTTCAGCGGGAACATCGCCAACTCAAAAGCAATATATTTTAAATATGGCAGAAAAAATGACGGATACAGAATTTTTAGGTGACATTACAGCTTTGATTAGACCTGGTGCAAAATATGATCTTTCATTAGCTTATGAATTGGTCTCGAAATCATTAATAGAAAAAATATAACCCATGCCTGAATAAAAAAGCTAATACTTACTTCTAAACCACCAAAAAAAATTATAAATTTTAAAAAAACAAAACAAAAAACTACACGAGACACTCGCACCGGGTGGCGGCGATCGAAATATTTTCAACTATATCAGGGGAAATTTGGAAAGGTCGCAAAATGTTATTCCGTATTGGTAGGTAAATTTTGGGCTATACGAGAATTTCATATCGTTTTTTTGGTCATCTTGGTAAACTTGATTCTGATGGGTATCAAAATACCTTTTTTGTGATGTGGATATCATTTTGACGAACCCCTATTTCCATTGGGTTTAGCCTAATTTCCAACCAATATTGATTCCTGCCAACACCCCAAAATAAAAAATATTTTCCCAACTTGGATTCATCTTTGGAAATGGTTTGAGCGGAAGCCTTCACCTTTGCATCAATCAAATTATTATTCACCATGCCTGCCAGTATCCTCACAACAGATGATCTCCGGGAATTTAAAGTGGAGCATTGTGTAGTGGAAAAGGAGCAGAGCTGCAAAGCATGGGTAAAACGAATCGGAATAATTCCATTTTAGTAAAGTGTAAAATACACTTTATAATAAACAAAAGAAAAGACATTGTACAATGCCTTTTCCTTCATTCAAACCACCATTTTTATTTAATCAATTAATTTTTGAATACTACAATCTGTTTGGCAATTTGCTGATTTCCGGCTCTTACCTGAAGGGCATATGCACCAGACGATGGAAATACTTCATTTCCGATCACCATATTTTTAGAAGTCATATTTACATTATATAAAACCCTTCCAGATAGGTCAATAACAGAAATGTGCCCATCTTGCAACTCGTTTTTCATTGATACTGAAACTGAATTAAGATTATTTTTTATCTCCACATCGTTTTCAGAAAATATGGATTTAATTGAACTTGTGCCTTCTTTTAGCAATACAAAATTATCAGAGGTATAATCTGTATTAGCTACTCCCCACACCCAAATTCTATAATTACCAGCGACTGTAGTTGTAAAGGTAATTGATGCTTTTTCGTAAGTACTACTTGTTAATAGAAAATTTGATATAAATGTGCTGGTAACAGCATTTGTAACACCCAGCCAAACGTTCAAAGATGGAGTAGCATTTTTAGCGTAACATGTTACTGTATATTTTTTATTTGCTTCCAAGCTGACCAATTGTTCGATATTTCCACGAGCAGCATGCTTCCCATCCTGAGCCCCGTCAACAATGGTAACTACATTCCCATTGCCAGCAGTCCAAGGTGGTAATAAACCTGTCTCAAATCCAGGATTTAGAAGCAAATTTTGACCATTGAGATTGCCAAAAATACCTATTAATAGGAAAAGTAAGAAGACAATAAATATGTTGTACATGTGTTTCTTGATAATTGTTTTGTTAAATTGAATAATAATATAAATGCAAATTTTAAAGAAATGTGGAATTTAATGTTTCAGTATAAAAACTCGCAGCAATAAATTACAACATTTTATATCAAGCCTGATTGCAAATTTATTAAGATAGTATAAACCTTGATTGCATAATATTATCCTTTTTTAGCTTTATTTTACCTTTTTTATATCTATAGTTTTTAACGACAGAAGGAGAACTAAAAAATAATGTTTTTACAAGTTTCTTATTATAATTCTCGCCATATTTTTGCTGCCATTTCTGCTGTGATATCTCTTTGTGGATTAGCAAACATCTCATATCCTACCATGAATTTTTTTACTGTTGCTGACCTAAGTAAAGGCGGGTAAAAAGCCATTTCCGGAAGGATGTGCACCTATTGGATTGAAATATCTAAGCGATATCACATGGAATGAAGGGTCAGTTTTACAAATATCTCTAAGGATATCTTCCGCAATTTTTTTTTTATTGCCATATGGTGAAGATGCAGGTTTCGATTTATAAGTTTCTTTCAAAGGCATCTCATCTCCTTCTCAATATACCGTGGATGATGAAGAAAACACCAAACTATGAATCCCAACCTTATTCATACCACTAATCAAGTTGATTAAGGCATATAAATTGTTTCTATAATAATTTAATGGCTGTTCTGAAGACTCCTTTACTACTTTCAAGGCTGTAAAGTGAATGACGGCCTTTGCATCTGATTGAATTGAAAGTACCTTATTCAACTCAAATGAGTCAGTCATATCAATCTTGTAAAACTGAGGCAAAAGACCTATAATGCTTTCAATACGTTGTAAAGTATCGATATCAGAATTGGCTAAACTATCAATTATCACCACTTCATAACCCTGTTCAATCAGGCTGATAATAGATGAGAACCGATGTACCCTGTACCACCTGTAACAATTATTTTATTTTTACTCTTTAAATTTAATGGCTTCATATTAGTTCTATTTTGAAGGTAAATTTCCCTTCCATCCTAAATTTAATTGTTTTAATAAATTATTGACAATTTTGGGACATGTCGAAGCAATATTAACTGTTTCGTCTGGATCCTTCTTATGATCATACAATTCTAAAAAAATAGGTTTTGATTTGGGGTTTTTCATACTTTTCCAAGCTACGAGTTTATACCTATCTGTTTTCAATGCATATCCCATCAGGTCATTTTCAAAGAAATTTTTATCCCATTTTGCTCCTTGCTGCGCTATAATTTTACTTTCAACTTGCTCTATCAAAGGACCGAAATATGTTTTTCTCATTCCTTCAGAAAGGGGGTTAGCAGCCCATTCTCTTAAAGCAGGACATGGAAACTGACTGAATGCTCCTTTTTTCCACGATTGTGAAGGATCAGAAAATAAAGGAACTAAACTATGTCCTTCTAAATGCTCTGGTTTAGGTGTATTGGTCAATTCACATACTGTAGGATAAATATCCACCAACTCAACAAGGGCATTTGTTCTGCCGCCTTTAGCTTTTGGGGACATATTGGGTGTACAAATAATAAAAGGCACTCTGGTAGCAATATCATAATTCGTAGCTTTGCCCCAGATACCCATATCTCCCAGATGCCAACCATGATCACTCCATAGGATTATAACAGTATTTTCACTTTGGCCACTCTGCTCCAGAGCGTCCAGCAACCTGCCCAACTGAGCATCTACATAACTTACACTAGCCAGATAAGCATGCTTTAATGTTCTGGAAAAGTCTTCATCAAAGTCGCCTTTTTTAGGTATGCCATATCTGGCTCTTAATTCAAATGAAGGATGTAATCCCATAGCCGCTGCCCCAATTGGAGCTTTATCATGTTCGGCTAATGGTATGGAATTCCTATCATACATATCCCAATATTTTTGTGGTGCTATCCAATCCAGATGTGGCAATTTGTAACCCATACCTAAGAAAAATGGCTTACCAGGATTGGCAATTAACTCTTTTAGAGTTGCTATAGCAATTGTCGTATTTTGACCATCAACATATGTTTCATCCGGTACATCATATGATTCAAATGCCGGACCTCTGCCCAGACCAAATTTCCCATCTTCACTTGTACCTGACTCTATTTTCTTTTTGTTCTCAATAAAAATAGCTTGATTTTCAGGTGATGCATATCCACCTACTGTTTTCGGGATTTTGTCAAATTTTAATTTTACAGGATCTCTGCTCCATGATAAGTCTTCATCCGAATACTCAGGGTGAAATATTTTACCAGTATATACTGTTTCGTACCCATTTTTCCATAGCAATTGAGGTAGTGTAACGATATCTGGGTTCAAGTCGCGGAAGTAACTAAAATTTTCAATAACTTTTATAGTTTCCGGCCTGGCTCCAGTCATAATGCTAGCTCTTGATGGGGAACAAATAGCTTCTTGACAATACGCTCTTTCAAACAATAGACCATTTTTTGCAAGCCTGTCGAAATTGGGAGTCTTAGCTATTGGCGACCCATAACAACCTAACTCAGGCCTAAGATCATCGACAGCAATAAATAATATATTGGGTCTCTTTTGTGCAAAAATGATTGATGAATTAAACAGGATAAATAATCCGATATATAGGGTGTATCCCATTTTTGCATCAAGCTGCCTTTTTTAGATATTGCTGAAGCTCCGACCACCTATTGTTCATATTCAAATTTCTGAGGTTTATTATATTGGTGGCACCTTTTATTGTCCACCTTTGTC
>JBATLS010000368.1:0-3707 GCA_049289435.1 Saprospiraceae bacterium
AAATTATAGTCCTTACCTTGTGACATATTACAAAAGAAAAAAAAATGAAAAAGGAAATCAAAGAGATAATTCCGGGTGCGGGATTAGGTGCCTTAAAATTCGGAATGACCAGAGATGATGTAAAAAAACTGGTAGGAAAACCGGATGAAGTAGAAAATCTACCCGGTTTTGAAGAAGAGGTCAACGATGAACTGGAATCCTGGCATTATGATGAACATGAATTTTCATTGGTATTTGATGCTGACTACGACTGGAGACTGGTATCTATAGCTGTAAGTGACCCATATTTTACCTTTCATGGTAAAAACATCGTAGGTATGGATAAACAGGAAACGCTTGATCTTCTGACTAATCTGGGTATAGAAATATCCAATGAAGAAGATCTGTCAGATGACGAAAATCCCAATCTGGAACTGATAGAGTCTGAAGATGCCGGCCTTATGATATGGTTTGCTGATGAGGAAGTCATAGAGATCCAGATACTCCCTGATGTGGAAGAAGATGGAGAGACATTAATATGGCCTGAATAACTTAATTAGGGTCTGCTGAAATTCACAAAAATAATTGATAATCATATATTTATCATAAAATATTGAACTCAAGATGCAGGGAAAAATAGAAAATATCTTCAAATTCCTTGCATCACTTTTAAATTATTTTTGTAAGCCAGCTGCATACAATCTACTTCAGTTTCTTTACCTTGAAGTATTCTCCTACTTCTTCGGTACTAAACTTCGTATCTTAAGCACATCTGACTTTTTCAGCTGACCCTACATAGGGTCTGGTTTTTTACCTCTATAGTAGATGACCAGCCCATTTAAAAAATTTCTTAATATCTGATCTCCTGCTTCTACATAGCCGGGGTGATCATCTTTTCTAAAAAGATCATTGAGTGATCCCTTTGTGATCTTAAAATCTACCAGCGATAATATCTGCAGGATGTCGTCATCTTTTAGCTGGAGGGCGACGCGCAATTTTTTGAGTATGTCATTGTTTGAAAGCATGGTGAAGTGATTACTTATTTGAAGTATAAAAATTATATATCAGTCGCATACCATCCAGGGTCAGCTCTTTGCTGACGACATCAAAAGACGTTTGCAGCGGGTGTAGAATGGAATACAATCCGCCGGTAGCGATTACTTTATATGTACCTGTCAGCTCCGATTTTTGTCTCTGCAGAATACCGTTGACCAGGCCTACATAGCCCCACATCACGCCGGACTGTATGGCCGATACGGTATCATGGCCTATGGCAGATGCAGGGAGTTCTATCGGTACTACCGGAAGTTGAGCGGTCTGACCAGCCAAAGCTTGTACTGCAGTTTTTAACCCGGGAGCGATGGTAACCCCTATGATACCTGTTGCGTCTGCTATGGTAAAGGTCAGAGCTGTACCGAAGTCCACGATGATGCAGGCATCTCCATATAGTTTTAAAGCTGCATATGCATTGGCCACAATATCGGAGCCTATCTCATAAGGATGTGGTACCACAAGATCGAGTCCTTTGTATACTTCGGGATGTAGCAGCAGAGGGTTGCTATCTGTAACGTTTTTTACAGCTTCGATGATCACTTCATTCAGGTCAGGTACTACACTGCTGATGACACAGTGGCGGATGTCTGATCCGTGGATTCGCCATTCCAGCAAAATGTTTCTGAGTGCACTTTCATAATAATACTCAGGCTGGGTTTCCCTTGTTTCATACCTGAAAGTATTGGTCCATACATCTCCCATGTGCATGGCTATGACGATATTTGAATTTCCGATGTCTATTGCAAGGATCATAAAACTGCCGGTAAAGATTAGACGGCAAATGTACTTATTTTTTAACTTATGCTGTCGGCAAAAGTAATGATGGTTTTGCAACTCATTGCGCTACATACATAGAAAATGAAATATTTTGAGCAGTTTTAGCTCATACTGGAAAAAATTGACATTTTATTTAGAAAAATATGACAATATTCATTTTGTATTATCTTTGGAGTGTGGAGAAAGATTTCCGCGAGGCAAATTACACAAATCAGCCACCGACGGATAGAGTTAGCATAAAGTATGATGCAGATATGGTGGGAATCCATGATGATAGTAGCTATCTGATTGCGACTTATCAATGGCAAAGCCTTGTGGTGAAGATGATAATCTGATGTGGCAGTTGCGGACTTGCGCCTTTGCGTGAGCCGACTGAAAGGCTTGGTGCGGAGCACGGAGCGATAGCGAACCCTGTAAGGTGGCGACCCGGAGTAAAACGTAGGGACACGCCCAAATAATCATATTGTTTACATTTTGGCTGTAGCCGGCTTATGAGGAACTGAAGTGTCAGGCAGGTCTGCTGATTCTCTTGATGAGGACTTCCTGATCACTGAATACGATATATGAAAAATCATAGACATAGTGGACCATTTTGTTTTGAGCATTGAGATGATAGTGGGTGATGTATCCAAAATGAAATTTCTTACTATCGAGGATGGCTTTGACGACTTTTTTTTGAATGCTGCTTTTGCCCATGATTTCGAGGAGGATGGACCGGTTGCGGTGTAGGATTTTATCGACTCTTTCAGAAGCCTCCCGAGTCACTTTTGTAAGTTTTTCGTGATAATCAGACTTGCACCTAACACTGCAGAATACTTTGTCACGACGTCCGGAGATGGACGTTTTGCACATTTTGCATTTACGTTCTAACATAGAAAATATGATTTGCAGATCACAAATATAAAGTCTTAATGAAACTATCAAATATTGCTAAGATGATGTTAAACCCAGAGTATGCTATTGAAAATCTATTCTGAAACTAAACTGCAACAAAACAGAAACTCCACCAATTTATCCCCTGTAACCGTATCAGTGCTACGCTGTTCAGCTAAAAATCGCAGATTATCTGCCCGTTTTTCACAGCAGGGTTACATTTAATTTCTGATAGCGAAGTTGTGTGGCATAATCAAGATTTAAGTGTTTCAAGACTTGCTCTCAAGGGGCAAAGATATAAATATTAAATATAAAATATACTATAATAAATGAGCGCAACCGTTAAAAACGTATTTAACGGATAACAACCGTTAAATAACTTATAAATCTGTAATTCAATGTATTAGGATTGATTATAAGTTATATATTTGCCCATAAGTTAAAATTTTTAATGGTGGAAATTGTAAAAAACGCTCCTGTAATACAAGTATCCAAAGGCATACATAGGGAACAAGTCGTAATTATTTGCACATTTGCATATGATCGTGTGTTGCTTTCGAAACTCAAATCCATACCTTCTGTTAAGTATAGCAAGACGCTACGATCATGGTACCTTCCTTATGACCAAGCTTCCTGGTCAAATTTCAAAACCTTAGGTGTGCTTTATACCATTACTGAAAACAACGATGCACAGACCAAACATCTAAATCAAGGTACCATACTGCCTTCTTTTGCTGAGCAAAACAAAATAAATCAGCATGATGCCATTGCTCCACATATGCTTACTCCACATTATATAGATCAATCCGGGACCGTTTCAACCACCAGCGAAAACGACAATGCCGGCATAGGAACTTATCAAGTTGCGCCTTCAGTACATCCTTCAGAAGTGGTTAGCAAGGGTACTGACATACACCTGTCAAAAGGTGGAAGATCTATACAATTCAGTGGTGGAAATTTCTATATCAGTATTCAATACAATGATAATGATATAACGTTTTTGAAAAGTTTGAAAGGGTATTGGC
>JBATLS010000369.1:0-7215 GCA_049289435.1 Saprospiraceae bacterium
TATTTGAAAGCAAATATACAAATTATTTTAAGAACATAGCCAAATAATATAGACTTTAATACTAGTTTACTTGCTATAAAATCTGACTTCTTGATTAAAAATAAATTAATTTGAACTATATGAAAACTAATCTGGCGGCTTTAATTCTGATTATTACTATTGGATGTTTGATGACATCAGTATCCATTGCCCAACCGATAAGTCCAATATTTAAAAATTGCTCAGATATTTCTACCCCTGAGAAAAGAGTAGAATGTGAAAAAGGGATCCTTATCGATTTTATTTATGCTGAATTGTGGAGCTACTTTATAGCACTTAAAAAAGAATATCCAGACAGTAATTTTATTGCTGAGTTCAAATTGGATAAAGACGGGCTATGTACAGATCTAATTATAAAAAACACTAATATAAATTCAGTAGGAGTATCAAATGAATATTTTTTTAAAAGTATTATTATCCATGAAATACATATTGCAGATTTCATAGGAGCAGAAACATGTACCATATATTATGACTTACCCAATCACATGATTCAGGATTTTGATACAAAAAGATTGAGATTTGAACTACGTAATGAAGTAATCTATAAAGTTGTGGAACAAATGCCCCGTTTTCCAGGATGTGAGCATTTAAATTCAGACAAAGAAAGAGATGAATGTGCTAAACAGAAAATGCTTGACTACATTTATAAAAACTTAGTTTACCCACCAGAAGCAAAAAATAAAAACACGCAAGGCCAGGTGGTGCTACAGTTCATTATAGAAAAGGATGGCACAATCACTCATATAAACATAAGAAGAGATATAGGTGACGGGTGTGGTAAAGCTGCTGTAGATGTAATAGAAACGATGAACCATATGTCAGAAAAATGGGTTTCTGGTGAGCAGAGGGGGAGACCTGTAAGGGTATTGTACACATTGCCGGTAAAATTCAGGCTATAAACGATTATCGCAGATAACTGATATTTGGTAATCAACGTATCTAATTTTACTCTTTTGCAATACCGAAAGAAAAAAGGATATCATCATCACAAATAGAATATAATGTTAGGTTTAAAACACATTTTTGTCAGGCACTTATTTTATTGTGAGACAAAATAATACCCAAAAGATTATCTAACCCACCAAACATCTTCTATAGATTTTGAAACATTGTTAGCCAAATCTTTCTTGGATGACAATATGGCCAATTGCCTCGGAGATAAGTAAATATCAGCATCTGCACCTATCGCAATGGCTCTGTTCACTTTGGTCTTTTGGAGCTCCGTCATTGGGATGGATTTATAGGGGGAGTTTAGCAGGTAGTATTTGTCTTCAGCATCCTTTCTGTATTTTCCTATAGGTTTGATCTTGGTTGTTGTATTGGATTGTACGGAGGCATATATCTCATCCCCGCATTTTACTTTTTGAGATTTTTCAAAAATATTATCCAGCGTATTTTGATCATCTCTAAACTTGATTTTGACCACTTCCTTGCCATGCATATATCCGGCCTCTGTGCCGATGACTCCATCTATTGCGGCTATTTCTTTTTCGCCTGACCAAAAACAGTACATGCTAAAATACGCTTCGGAGATATGTCCGGACTCTTTAGCTTCGACCTCCTCTTTGAGCAATGTCAAATATCCAGGCACTTCGCTGCCTTGTGATGTGATAGCCCGGATCATAGATGTCAGCGTTTTTGATTTGGATCTGAAGTCTGGTTGACGAGGGACGATATCATGACCATTGGCATCTACTACTCTGATGACGGGATTATTCCATTCGGGTTCCTTAAATTTTTGAAGTATTTTTCGATCGTGCCCATCTTTGTTGTTGTGGATGCATAATGGTATAAAGCAGGTCTCTATGGCTTCTACTATCAATGGATGTGAGAGGATATCATTGCCAAATGTTGTACAATTGTCACATCCCGGCACTTCCTGAAATAATATCAATATCGGTAGCCGCTGTTTTTGGGACGCTGATACCGCTTTATCATAGTCCCGATACCAGTTGACTTTGCCGAGTTCTACGGGGTTATCTTTGGGGTAAGTAGATATTTGACCTTGTAAATTGCCTAAAAAAATAAGATAAATGGCCACAAATACTATTTTTAACTTCATATCATGATATTTTTACACCCAAATATAAAGCATCAGATTTTGAAAACTTGTTAATAAGGTCATAAATTTATGCCAAGCCAACAGACAGATCACCTCATACAGCTCATACAATCCATGACTAAAGCCGAAAAGCGCAGTTTTAGCTTGTATGTCAACAGAGGAAATAGTGCTGGAGAGAAACTCTTTATGCAGCTGTTTGATTATATAGATGGTGTCAAAAACTATGATGAAAAAGACTTATTGAAGAAGATACCCCAAATAAAAAAAGTACAGTTATCCAATATTAAGGCCAACCTTACCAAACAACTACTTGCCAATCTAAGGCATCTGCATCGCAATGATTTTTCAGATATACACATCCGCGAAATGTTGGATTTTGCCAGAATACTACAAGCAAAAGGTATGACAAAGGCGAGTCTTGACACGCTCGATAAAGCCCGAAAACTGGCCGAAACATCTCAGGAAACCATCTTGCTGTACGAAATTATTGATGCTGAACGCAAAATAGAAACCCAATATATCACGGGTAGCTCGACCCAAAAAGCAATACATATCAACCACCAAAGTACCCAATTGCTTTCAAAAGTGAACATGCTGGACCGACTGTCCAATCTGTCGCTGATGCTCTACGGGATGTATCTCAAAGATGGATATGTCAAAAACCTAAAAGATTATGAGTCTTTAAAAGAATATTTTTATAATCATCTACCAGCGGTACAGATATCAAAATTGGGGTTTTATGAGAAGATCTATTATTTCCAATCTTTTGTATGGTATTATCACATGACTCAGGATTTTGTCAATTATTATAAATATTCACAAAAGTGGGTGGATACTTTTAAGGACAAACCAGCTTTGGTCAAAGAGCATCAGACGCTGTATCTGAAAGGTGTGCACAATGCGCTCAATGCGCTGTACATGGCCAATAAGCGGGAAAAGTTTCTTCAACATTACGCCGAGTATCTGAGTTTTGAACATACTTTGCATCATCACTTGTCAGGGATTCAGGTGGACAATTATTTTCTATTCAAGTACGTCCATCTGCTCAATAAGATATTTATGACAGGAGATTATGATCAGGGGGTCAAAGAAATATCCGAACTTGCCCATGTCCTGAAATCTGAAAAATATCATTGGGACATCAATCGGGAAATCATCTTTAACTACAAAATGGCCTGCGTATATTTTGGTGCTGATGACTATGCATCCACGATAGAATATCTCAATAAAATCATCAACAGCCCTCTCGGTGGATTGAGAGAAGATATCCAGTGCTTTGCCCGTATCCTCACGCTAATCAGTCACTATGAAATGGGCAACGATTTTTTGGTCAGTTATCAAATCAGGTCTTTTTACCGATTTCTGATAAAAATGGGTGACCTGCAAGCAGTACAAAAAGAGATACTAAATTTTATCAGACGGACCCCTCAGATGTCCAAATCGGACCTGATGACTGAATTTAAAAATCTTAGATCAAGACTTAGTAAGTATCAAAACGATCCCTATGAAAGAAGGCCATTTCTGTATCTTGATATCATCTCCTGGCTAGACAGTAAGATCGAAAAAAAGAGAATCCAGGATGTCATCAAAGAAAAGATTATAAAATCAAGAAAGAAGAACAAAGGTAGTAAGTAAATCACGTCAATACATAAATGTCTATCCAACAGGTCAATTTCGTCTGTCTATACCCCAATGCAATTTTTCGCTCAATGTTTTCATAAATGATTGCCCTTTGAGTTGTACAAAATAGATCGAAAAATGCCCTTTTAAAATCTCAATACGGTGGTCCGAAGTGACCGTTTCGTATCTTGAATCCAGAGTACACATAAAACTATCCGTCCTGCCCTCTACTTGCAAACTGATCTTACTACTATCCGCCAGTACGATGGGTCTGACATTGAGATTGTGGGGTGCTACAGGTGTGATGACAAAATTTTGAGAATCCGGAAATATGATGGGTCCGTCACAACTTAGTGAATACCCAGTAGATCCTGTCGGCGTACTGATGATAATACCATCTGCCCAATAAGAGTTGAGTAAAACGTCATCTACATAGGTGTGTATGGTGATCATAGATGAAGTATCTCTCTTGTTGAGCGTAAAATCGTTGAGGGCATATGGAAAATTGCTGAAAAGGGGAATATTGCTGCTCAATCCCAAAATAGACCTTGATACGACGGTGTAATCCTTTTTTATCAGCTGGAGGATGGCTTTTTTGATGATTTTTTTCTCGACGCTTGCCAAAAACCCCAATCTGCCTAAATTGATGCCCAATATTGGGATACCCAAGTCTTTGATGATGGTGATTGCCTTGAGTATGGTACCATCACCACCTAGAGTGATGACGATATCTGGCCTGAGCTCTTTGAGCTCTATATGTTGCTCTAAGCTCTCGATATGGTCGTATTTGCTACTAAACTTCTGCAATTCCTTGACATATGGTCTATATATCTTTACATCAATATGGTACTCTATCACCAGATCAAATAGTGTCGAGACGTAAATAAACTCGTTTTCGTCTTTGATCTGATGCCCATAAATCAATATTTTCATAGTATGGAGATTATCATGGTTGGATGGACAACTGTATGGCTGAATTTTTTACTTCAATCAAAATGATTTGGTTTGAAACATGTGACGTGCGAGCTTAAGATTTAATGCTTTTAGATCCTGCAATCCTACTTTGAACAAAGGAGTAGCATTGGTACCCGAGGCACTGACCACTTTTACATATCCTATGACCATAGTCCATCCGTGTAGTGTGGTAAGCATAGGATCCAGAGTGGATGTGATACTTCCGTCTTTTTTGCCTCGCTCTATTTCTTTGACCGTAAGTTTAAAAGGTAGGTTTTGCATATCTTGTATCTTCATGTAGTAAATACTATCTTTTTCTGCTTCTGTAAGCTTGGCGTCGTTTTGCCCGTCGGTAGTGGACCTCACCATAGCAAAATACTCCAGCAATGCTTCTGAATATAAGTAGTTATTCTCACAAAACACGATGAAAGTATCAAATATAGCAATCACACTGTCCAGTCCTGACTTGTCTTTGTGTTTGTCGATGGTCTCATAATATTTTTCTATCAATAGTTGGAGTGCTTTGTGTGTCACTGCCAGATATAGATTCTCTTTGGATTGGAAGTAAGTGTATAGCGTCACCTTAGTAATTCCCGCTTTACCTGCAATATCCTCCATCTTTGCATTCTTAAAGCCCACATCACCAAATACCTTTTCGGCTGCGAGGATGATGTTGGATTCTTTGATACTTTTTTTATTAATTTTCATTCAACTTGAGGATGTAAGACAGGCTTTGATCTCGAAGACCGCGCCAAAATTAGATAACAAAAGTACAAATTATTTATGTGAGAAACTATTTTGAACCCGCCTAAAGCAAAATCTTGATTAAAAATGAAAAATAATTGTCATTATTGCTGCATTTTTATATCCAAATCATATAAAATATCTTACCTTTGCACCCATTTTAGAAATTTTATTTATTTAACCACTGTCTGATATATACTCAGGCATACAAAAGTTTTAGAAATTATGTTAGAAGATAACACCAATGAGCAGGAACTCTTAGACGACAATGAGGTAGATATCGAGGATATCTCCGATGTTGAGTTGGAAGAAACGAGTGAAAGTAATGCCACGGCTCACGATGATTTTGATTGGTCTTTAGGTAAGAGAAATACTGCAAGATATACAGAATCAGAACACAAAAAATATTTTGAAGAGTATGACAACTCACTCAATTCAGTTGCAGAATTGGAGGTAGTGAAAGGACGCGTTACATCTATCCATAGTGGTGACGTAGTACTCGACATCAATTACAAATCTGATGGACTTGTTTCACTATCAGAATTTAGAGATACTCCCGATCTTAAAATAGGAGATTATGTAGATGTATATGTAGAAAGCAAAGAAGACATCCGAGGTCAGCTGGTATTGTCCAGAAGAAAAGCCAAATTGCTCAAAGCATGGGACAGTTTGGTGGACTCGTACAAAAACGGTACCATCATCAAAGGTTTGGTCATCAGCAAAACCAAAGGTGGTCTGATCGTAGATTGTCTGGGTCTAGAGACATTTTTGCCAGGCTCACAGATAGATGTCAAGCCGATCATAGATTACGATATCTATGTTGGTAAAACGATGGAGTTTAAAGTGGTAAAAATCAACGAAGCCATCAAAAATGCTGTTGTTTCGCACAAAGCACTGATAGAAAGCGATCTTGCAGAGCAAAGAGAATCCATCATCTCTGGTCTTGAAAAAGGTCAGGTATTGGAAGGTGTTGTGAAAAACATCACGGACTTTGGTGCATTTATGGATCTGGGTGGAGTCGATGGGCTACTTTATATCACAGATATCTCATGGGGCAGAATCAATCATCCAAATGAAATACTAGCCCTCAACCAAAAAATCAATGTCGTAGTGCTTGACTTTGGAGAAGACAAAAAGAGAATTTCGCTGGGTCTCAAGCAACTTACGCCACACCCTTGGGAAGTATTGGATAATGCCATCACCGAAGGTAGCATCATCACAGGAAAAATTGTCAATATAGAAGATTACGGTGCATTTTTGGAGATCATCCCGGGTGTAGAAGGTTTGATCCACGTATCTGAAGTCAACTGGAGCAATCAGCCTGTAAACGCAAGAGACTTTTTCAATCTCGGGTATGAAATGGATGCCAAGGTGGTGACCATCGACAGAGATGAAAGAAAGATGTCTCTAAGTATCAAGCAATTGACCGAAGATCCATGGAGTATAGTATCTGCAAAGTATCAGTTGGGTACAAGACACTCTGGAGAAGTCAAAAATCTTACTCCTTATGGTGTATTTGTAGAGCTTGAAAATGGAATCGGTGGTATGGTACATATTTCTGATCTTTCATGGACGAAGAGATATTCACACCCTTCTGAATTTACCAGAGTAGGAGATCAAATAGATGTTTCTATCCTGGAAGTGGATGAAGAAAGCCGCAAGCTTTCATTGGGTCACAAGCAATTGGAAGAAAATCCATGGGATACTTTCGAAAATGTATTCCCTGTAGGTTCATATCACGAAGCTACCATCGTCAAGAAAGATGACCGTGGCGCAGTAGTTCAGTTGCCTTA
>JBATLS010000370.1:0-2441 GCA_049289435.1 Saprospiraceae bacterium
ATGATGATCAAAGAAGGGTGGATGGACGAATCTTGTCTCACAGTGACTGGCAAATCCATCGGTCAAAATCTTGCTGAAATAGCACCTATAGGCAGTGATCAAAAAATCATTCATCCGGTAACCGAGCCCATCAAAACATCAGGGCATATACAAATACTATACGGCAATCTTGCTACAGAAGGTTCAGTAGCAAAAATCACAGGCAAAGAAGGAGAAGTGTTCTCTGGAGTAGCCAAAGTATATAATTCTGAAGAAGAAACCAATCAGGGAATTCAAAATGGTGAAATCCATGCTGGTGATGTGATAGTCATTCGATATTGTGGCCCTAAAGGTGGTCCGGGTATGCCTGAGATGTTAAAGCCCACCTCCTTAATCATGGGAGCAGGATTGGGCAAGTCAGTAGCCCTCATCACAGATGGCCGATTTTCTGGCGGTACACATGGCTTTGTAGTAGGTCACATCACCCCCGAAGCTTACGATGGTGGAGGTATAGCATTGGTCGAAAATGGAGATATCATCACCATAGATGCCATCCACAATACCATTTCGGTCAATGTCTCTGACGAAATATTGGAGCAAAGAAAAAGTAAATGGGCAGCTCCCGCAGTACCACTCAAAGGATTCTTAAAAAAATATAGACAAACGGTATCTTCTGCAAGTAAGGGTTGTATCACTTGCTAAATGATATTATAAAAAAAATAGATGGTATGGAAGTAATGGAAGTCAAAACAAATCAGCAAGTAAGCGATCAAAAAATAATGGTGTCTGGAGCAGAAGCGGTCATACGATGTCTGATCGAGGAAAATGTAGAGACTATTTTTGGCTATCCGGGTGGCGCCATTATGCCAATATATGATGCGCTTTTTGATTTTGAAGACCAAGTGACGCATATATTGACAAGACATGAGCAGGGAGCCATTCATGCAGCACAAGGTATGGCCAGAGTATCCAGAAAACCAGGAGTGGTATTTGCTACATCTGGCCCGGGAGCTACCAACCTGGTGACTGGTTTGGCAGATGCATTGATGGACTCTACGCCATTGGTTTGTATCACAGGTCAGGTATTTGCTCATCTTTTGGGGTCGGATGCTTTTCAGGAAGTCGATGTCATCGGATGTACCAACACCATCACTAAGTGGAATTTTCAAGTCACAAAAGCCAGTGAAATATGTGATGCCATAGCCAAGGCATTTTATGTAGCCAACTCCGGACGACCAGGGCCAGTATTGATAGATATCACCAAAAATGCCCAAATAGAAAAGACCTTATTTGACTACAAACCCAATCCAGTCATCAGATCATTTCACCCTAAACCTGTCATCAACTCCGAAAAGATCCAAGAAGCGGCTGATTTGATCAACAAGGCTAAAAAACCTTTGATATTGGCTGGTCACGGCATACATATAGCACACGCTCAGGACACTTTCAAAACTTTTGTTGAGAAATCAGGAATCCCGGCCGCCAGTACCATCCATGGCCTTTCCGCTTTATCCTCTGATCATCCACTTCATGTAGGGATGTTGGGTATGCATGGCAATCTAGCTCCCAATATGCTCACCAATTCATGTGACGTATTGATCGCTATTGGGATGAGATTTGATGATCGGGTGACGGGCAATCTCTCTAAGTATGCTAAGCAGGCACAAGTCATTCACATAGAGATCGATCCATCGGAGATAGATAAAAATGTCAAAACTACCGTAGCCATCAATGCTGATGCAAAAGAAGCATTGGAAGCATTGATCAAGAAGATAGATAAAAAATCATATCCAGAGTGGATGCAGCAATTTGCAGATTTTTATGATAAAGAATATACTAAAGTCATATCCAACGATCTCGACCAATCTCTGTCTAAAAAAATGACCATGGGAAGAGTGATCAAAGAGATCTCAGATCAGACTCAAGGACAAGCGATCGTTGCTACCGACGTCGGTCAGCATCAGATGGCTACAGCCAGATATTATGATTGGCTGGGGTACAATCAGTGGGTATCCTCTGGCGGGGCAGGCACGAGGGGTTTTGGACTTCCGGCTGCTATTGGTGCTAAAGTTGCTGGAGGGGACAGGACGGTCTTGGCATTCATCGGAGATGGTGGTTTTCAGATGACTTTGCAAGAATTGGGCGTATGCTCCCAATGGAACATTGCAGTAAAAATCATCATCCTGGACAACGAATTTTTAGGCATGGTGCGACAGTGGCAGGAATTATTTTTCGAAAGAAGATACTCATCGGTAGAGCTTAAAAATCCTAATTTTTGTATGATTTCGGAGGGGTTTGGCGTCAAAGCTCGTAAAATCACAGAAGCTTCTGAATTGAAAGAAGCTGTCAGAGAAATGCTTGACTATGATGGTCCATATCTGCTACATGTCATGGTGGGAAAAGAAGACAATGTTTTTCCAATGATCTCAACAGGAAAAGCTGTGGACGAAATAGTATTAGAA
>JBATLS010000371.1:0-7359 GCA_049289435.1 Saprospiraceae bacterium
TATTTCAAAATAGGTAATCATGTTTGTAGGTCGAAACGATGACTGCAAAAGACTAAGGCAGGCAGTGGATGACAATAAATCCCATTTTATTGCACTATATGGAAGAAGGCGCGTAGGTAAAACGTGCTTGATAAAGGAGTATTTTCAAAACAAATTTACATTTTATTGCACAGGATTACTCAAGGGTAACAAAAGACAACAACTCGCTAACTTTACAAATGCTCTCAATGCTCAATTCAACTATTTTGATGGGTCTGATCAAATTCAGTCCTAGTTTGATGCCTTCAATGCCCTTATAGTTGCATTTTACAAAACGGACCAAAATAACAAAAAAGTAATTTTTATTGGGCTCTGCTACCATTTTAATGGAAAGTCATAAATTTGCGAAAAGTATATCGTTCATTCTCGATATCATGATAATAAATACGATTACAAATAACTCAAACAGTCATGGTAAAGTGTATTATTTATTTAGCCCTATGGCCAATGATGGCTAAGACGTTTATTGGTTGAGTAAATATAAAGCTGCAAAAAAAAACCAATAGTCGAAGTCTTAGACCTTGATCATATATTAAGATTAATGCCTATGGATTGACAAGTATTGCAATTAGTATTGATGTGAGAATTTGCTAATGCTTTCCCATTTCCCATCTGCGATTTCCTAGTTTCCCATCTCCAATTAATCTTCCACCATTAAAAAAATAATCATTAATGATTATTTTTTTACTATCAACAAAGGAATAGAAATTTTGTGTCTCAAATTGTCTACAATAGTGCCTAAGATCATGTCCTTAAATCCTTTATGACCGTGTGTTCCCATCACCAGTATATCAAAATTAGATTCATTGATGATCTTTGGAATGGCCTTAGTGGGTCTTCCAAAACCCAATAAGGTGTTGACCTTAAATCCTTTGCTGATTAGGATTTGTTTGTACTCACCTAGAAGTTTTCCATCTACGGTTGTTTCGTGATCATCCACATGGTCACCGTAGAATATGGCACCAATAGTTTCTACAATATGAATAAGAGTATAATCTGCATCTTTGCCGCCTAATTCGAAAGCACTATGTAATGCGATCTGATCAGCTTCAGAAAAATCTACTAGGATAGCTATGTTTTTCTTACTATAAGTCGGGGCCATGGAGTAATTTAATTCCAACATATGTGGTGAATGGTCTCGCTCCTCGATTTGTGCTGTGGTAATCAATGGATTAAATACAATGTATAATAACAAAATCAAAAAACCGACAGCCAAAGGAATGACCGTAACCCATAGTATTATTGGGTTTTCTGCCATAGTCAACCACTCTTCTATTTGATTAAATACTAGTTTTGAGTTTAGTGAAACTATGATGAGTGCTACTGTCCAGGAAGCTGTCTTAGTCGTATTCGAGATGGCAAATCCTTTCATTCTTTTTTTGTCACTTACAAAATGTATGAGAGGAATAATCGCAAATCCCAACTGCAAACTCAGGATCACCTGGCTCAAAATCAACATTTTCCCAGTGGCACTTTCACCAAAAACCAAAATCACAATAACAGCAGGAACAATGGCAATCAATCGTGTAATGATTCGCCGTACCCAAGGTTGTATCCTTAAGTTTAAATAACCTTCCATGATGATTTGGCCTGCAAGCGTGCCTGTGATAGTGGAGCTCTGACCAGCAGCTATCAAGGCAACTGCAAACAAGATGGGTGCCCAAGAAGTACCTAGCATCGGCTCGAGAAATTTGTGCGCATCCTGGATTTCAGCTACTTCAAACATACCATTTTTGTAGAATGTCGCTGCCGCCAATATCAAGATGGCAGCATTGACAAAAAATGCCAAGTTGAGAGCAATGGTAGAGTCGATCAGATTATATTTTAGGGCTTGTTTGATACCATTATTTGACCGATCAAATTTTCGAGTCTGGACGAGTGCTGAGTGCAGATACAAATTATGTGGCATGACTGTAGCCCCGATGATACCGATGGCTATATAGAGCGCATCTGCATTGGGCAAAGATGGTATCAAACCTTTGAATACGCTACCCATGGCTGGTTGTGCAAATATCATTTCAAATATGAATGATATCCCAATGATGGCTACCAAGGCGATGATAAATGCCTCCATTCTACGCATGCCTTTATTAATCAAAAATAGCAGTAAAAAAGTATCAAATACAGTAATAATCACACCATTGATTAGTGATATTCCAAACAGTAAATTGAGACCTATCGCCATCCCTAAGACCTCAGCGAGATCACAAGCAGCGATGGCAAATTCAGCCAAAACGTAGAGTATATAATTGATAAATTTGGGATAAGTCTCTCGTGATGCCTGCGCCAAATCGCGTTGGGTTACGATACCTAGACGAGAGCTCAAACTTTGCAATAGCAATGCCATGATATTGCTCATCAACAAAACCCACAGTAGGCTGTAACCAAACTGACTACCACCTGCAATATCTGTCGCCCAATTGCCCGGATCCATATAGCCTACGCTGACTAGGTATGCGGGACCAAAAAACGCCAGTATTTTTCGAAATACTGACTTCTTGTTTTCAGTTGTAATCGATTGGTTGACTTCTTCTAATGATTTATCCATTTCGGCGATTTATAAAATGCCAGTAAAATTAATAAAACAGTGCAACAATTCTTAAACGACAAAGCTATAATTACTTCAATCGCATTAAAACTGCTTTAAAATCATCGATATTGATGTATGGTGGATATTGCAAATATAATCTCATTTACTTTATTTAATATACTATCGTTGTATATGAAAGCTTTTTATCTACTGTGCATAGCTGTACTGCTAGTTCATGCATTCCAGTATTCGTGCCAGATGGTTTGTATAGAAACTTGTGGTTATTGAAAAAAATAGGACGTTTCTCTTCACCATTCAAATTCACAAAATAAAATGAAATTTGCCGCTTGCAGACAAATGATGGAATTTTAAACATACTCTAAACTGTAGAGCCAAAACAAAGCAAAAATGTAAATATATTTTTCTCATTTTATTAATACTCTTATCCCTAAAAATACCCTTACTCCTTGGTTGGACTCATATACATAAATAGGGTCAAAGGTTTAACCATATGGATTATTGACGGTGATAAATGCTTGCCCGTTGCTACCGAACGATACTTCTTTATCACATGGATCATTGGATCAAGCGAGTATAAATGGATTGCCTTTATTTGGTGTTGCTATCAAGATGATAGTTTGAAATGCTTCAGTATATATGACAGTTTTCATACCACCAGTGATGGTATAAAATCCTGTTAAAATAACGAAACCAATGGCTCTATAATAAATGGAGTGCCTAATCATTGAGAAACAACTATCCCTCCAGCATATATGGTCACTGAAACTTTTGTCATTATATGTATAAATATATCAAATAGTCATCTGACTATTTCTTCAAACTGTTGTCGGATTTGTAAAAATTAAAGAATATTATAAAATAAAAAGATGACTTTATTCAATACATATATAAAATATTATTGTACGTTTATGAGTTTTATTAAAATATGAGTTTAACCACATTAAATTTTAAGATATTTTAAACGTCTATATGATATCAGAAATAAGTTCTAAAGTAAAATTCATTAATCAGGATAAAACACTTTTTTATACAGCACTTAGGGCAAATATAGAAGCATATTTTGAGAAAAACAAGGTATCCAAGACTGGTGGAAGCAGGTTAATTGTAAAAGCACTAATTATGCTTTTTCTGTACATTATCCCATATGGGTTGATATTATCGGGAAATTTCTCGCTTACCCAAATGTTATTGCTGACTATTCCTATGGGGCTAGGAGTGGCTGGCGTGGGTATGTCCGTGATGCATGACGCCATACATGGGTCCTTTTCAGGTATTCCATTAGTAAATAAAATTTTTGGTGCTTCACTATACTTACTAGGAGGCAATGTGTACAACTGGGAAATACAGCACAACAATTTGCATCACACATATACCAATATCCATCATATGGATGAAGACATTACAGGTAAATTTCTGTTAAGACTCAACAATGATGAAAAGCTCAAATCAGTGCATCGTTATCAGCATTTGTATGCATTCTTTTTGTATGGGTTAATGACATTTTCATTTTTATGGAAGGACTTCAAAGAAATACCACTGTATAATAAATTGGCTAAATCAGGCATCGTGCCCAAGTATCCCAAAAAGGAATTTGTAATCTTAATTTTCACTAAAATAGCTTATGTAATTTTCATCTGTATGTTACCTTTATATGTGTTAGATATCTCATTTTGGCAATGGTTTTTGGGATTTTTCACCATGCATCTGATAGCGGGCATCATATTGAGCACAGTCTTTCAGCTGGCTCATGTCGTAGAAGGAGCAGAGCAACCTATTAGGAATGACGAAGGTAATATCGAAAACGAATGGGCCATCCACCAACTCAATACAACTGCAAATTTTGCCGGCAAAAACAAATTTTTATCCTGGTATATTGGCGGTCTGGATTATCAGGTAGAGCATCATCTTTTTCCAAGAATTTCGCACATACACTACCCTGCCATGTCTTCCATAGTCAAAAAAACAGCGGAAGATTTTGGATTGTCCTACAATAATAAATCATCTTTTGTACAAGGGCTAAGGTCGCATGTAATCATGTTGTATAATTTAGGGCATGGTGTGGCATAAATGGGTTTCCATTTTAAAAATTTGCTTTAGTGGTCAAAAATAAATAGGGCGAAATACTATACCCGCCACCTATCCTTTCTCCAGGATTCTTGTTGCACTTTGTCCAAAAATGTCCAGGCTAAGATTCTGCTGGTTTTATTACCTTGCCCCATTGGGATGATTTTGTGTTCTTTGGCTCCTACTGCTTCAATATCCCGTAGAGCCTTCTTGAGGTGGGAATATTTAGAAACCAAAGTAGTAAACCAAAAACAAACACTTGAATAATGCTTGCTTTCAGAAATCAATTTTTGAATGAATGCACTCTCACCTCCTTCATACCACAATTCACTCTCCGTACCTCCAAAATTAAGTTTAGCATTCTTTTTCAAGTCTATACCTAAATTTTTCACTTTTCGATCACTACTACTTTGGGCTTCCGCCAAGGACGCATGAAATGGTGGATTGCAGATCGTCAGGTCAAAACATTCTTTGTCAAGTATGATATTCCTAAAAAAACAATCTGCCAGATTTTGCAATCTCAACTCCAGCTTATTTTCCATGATTGGGTTTTGGTTGACAATGGCCTCTGCAGATTTGATCGCCACCGAATCTATATCACTCCCTACGAAACTCCATCCGTATTCACTCACCCCTATGATCGGATAAATGCTACTAGCCCCTACCCCAATGTCAAGGCATCGTACATTTTGTCCCTTAGGAATTTTTCCATAATTTTTTTGAGACAAGAGATCAGCTGCATAGTGGATATAGTCGGCTCGCCCAGGTATCGGAGGGCACAAATAACCTTCGGGGATTTCCCATTTTACTATATCATAATAATGGACCAATAAAGCAGTGTTGAGCATCCTTACAGCTTTGCTATCAGCAAAATCTATAGTTTGATCATCATACTTATTTAAAACGACGTAGTCTTTCAACGCTGGTAAAACTTCGATCAATGAACCAAAATCATATCGCATCCGATGTTTATTTCGGTGGTGCAACCGATTTTTTTCTACGGCGTGCACTCTTTTTACTCCAGATTCAGAGTTCTTTTTTTCATTATTCATACGGGGGGTTTTATGTTAATGTTCGCATAAAGGTAGTATCAAAATATCATCCCAAAATCAGAGAAATGAAAACCCTGCTTTTGCCATAAAATTCTATTATTTTTGTATTTTACACTTCTACTAAAAAAAAAACAAAGTAATGAAAAATAGATATAAAATACTAATTATTGTCCTCATCATCGTTATTTTGATGGTTTTACGTACTTTATGGTATGCCGGAGCTTTCAAGAAGATCACCTCTCAAAGTACGCATGATGGTCAACTTATCACTGGCATGATAGGCGCTGAAGATATTACCATAGATCGGAGCTCAGGTTTAGCACTCGTTTCTTCGTGTGACCGGAGGGCAATCACAAATGGAAAAAATATAAAAGGTGCGATTTACTCATTAGATTTTATGGCAGATCCTCCTACTTACAAAAATTTAACATCGTCATTTGATCTGCCCGATTTCAGGCCACATGGTCTGTCGCTGTATATTGATCCAGCGGATAGTACCAAATGGGTATTTGTAGTAAACCATAAAATATCAGGGCATAGCATCGAAATATTTCAATATCTGGACACTTTACTGATCCACAAAGAGTCGGTGGTTGATCCCCTGATTAAAAGACCTAATGATGTGGTAGGAGTAGGAAAGCGGTCATTTTATTTCACCAATGATCATGACAGTGACGGAGGAAGCATATCAAGTATCAAGGATTTTCTGGTCATGGGCAGTGGAAGTGTCGGATATTTTGATGGGAAAAGTATGACAATCCTTGATGATGGCATCAGATATGCCAATGGTATCACCACAAGTTTGGATGGCAAAAAACTATATGTCGCAGCATGCACTGACGGTAGCATCAATGTCTATAACATGGTCCCTTTTAAAAAAACTGGAAATATCCAATGCTCAACAGGCGTCGATAATTTGGAGTGGGACACTGAAGGCAATTTGTGGGTGGGTGCACATCCTAAGTTGCTTAAATTCCTTAAACATGCTAAAAATGGCCACTCCCGATCGCCCTCTCAAGTCTTAAAAATCAATGTGTCCAATCCCGATGACCCTCAAATATCTGAAATCTATATCAATGATGGGGACCCAATATCAGGATCATCCAGTGCTGCCGTCTTTGGAGGTAGGTTGCTGATAGGCAGTGTTTTTGATGATGGTGTGTTGTTAGTGAAGCTAAAATGACTTTTATAAAAAAAAATGGCTGTAGTTTATGATAGCATTGTATGATTTCATAATAAGAACTAGCTTTGTAAAAATGGTTCTGCTACCATTTTAGTGGTAAACTATTAGATAACGATGAAGGTGGGGGCTCCCCTTCAGGCTTGCCTGCTTCAAAGCAAGCAGGGGTCGGTGCCTGCCACGCTCTGCGTGGGGTATAGCAAGGCATAATTGCCCCTTATTACCCCACGCAAGGCGTGGCGGGCTCATTCCCTCGCAAAGCGCAGCAGGCCCTTAGTCCCGATAGTTATCGGGAGACCTACGCTTTTATTCCAAAAATGAAGCTACCATTAAATTTGCAGTAGAACCGAAAAAATGATAGTCATGGATTATCATCAAATATAATCCGCTCATCTAAAGTTACCCACAATCGAACAAAGTCAATAAATGAATGAATTGACAAAGCAATCGGTCAATTGTGATAATTGTAGAGA
>JBATLS010000372.1:0-2314 GCA_049289435.1 Saprospiraceae bacterium
ATCATCGAATGAATACATTAGTTTAACCAATTGCACAATTACTTCAATGCCTCGCTACCCAAAATCCCTAAAGGGACATCCCAACATCATTTTTTTTTGACAAAATGTACAATTTGTTATACAACCAACGAATACTCACCTAGACGTAAAATATCTTTTCAGATCCGTACCATACAATACTACCAATCCAACCAATGAAGGTAAGATCAAATTGACCATCCAAAGTCCAAAAGTAGCCACTAAGGCATTTAATTGATCTATTCCTGCTGTTGACCATACCATTACCGCCAATTCACCTCTTGCAAAGACGCTTAAAAATGCTGGCAAAGGTATTCCCGTCTGTATCAAATAGATGCCCGATATATTGCTCAATAAATCAAGCCAAGCTACATCAGCACCTAAAAATTTTATCATAAGTACATACTGTATAAAGTATATGATGTATCTGACCATGGATATACCGAGCACCTGGTGAAGTAATGGTAATGTATAGGAATTCAGGAAGCCCAGTTGCTTAAAAAGTGATTTGAAGTATTTAAATTTCCACCTGACATCCAGATAATTTACCACTTTTGGCAGATTGTAATACAAATACAACAAGATACCGATCTGAAAGATCACTACAACATAAAACGTCAAAGTGTGCACATAAGTAACATCAAACAAGGATTTAAGAAAAAAATAACTAAAGCCCAAGCCCACTATGATGTTACAAAGGTTTTGGGCTATGCTGCTCAAAAAAGTGGCAGATATGACTTCCGTTTTTTTGGAAGGATCGGTAGTCAATAATCTCCCTCCATACTCTCCTATCCTGGCAGGGGTCACTATACCCACACTTAATCCTGCTAAGATAGACCTGCCAGCCTGATGAGTGCTGATGGACTGAACAGGTGACATAAGAATTTGCCATTTTTTGGCTTCAAGCCACCAGTTGAGAGGCATCAGCCCTATCATGAAGGCAAGATAGGCAAATCGCCATTGACTTCGGTGATAATGAAATGCCTCGATAATAGAGGGCAAACCTTCACCATACGACAGTTGGTAATAGATAATCCATAGTATCAGCAACACAGATACTATTTTGATCACTGTATATCGGTAGGTCAAAAATAGATTTTATAGCATAGCAACATGGCTATATAAATTTAGAGTATGTTTAAATCACTTCTTTTGGCATTACAAACCAAAGATAATAAATAAGCAAAAAGAAAATGATTAAAATACTATAATAATACACAGATCCGAATTTGGCGTCGATGTCCATGATATCATGCTTAGCAAAGACTACTCCTGATATGATCAGAAAATAGCCTGAAGCTTCGAGCCAATGATTTGTCAATAAAAAGTGATGTAAGACCAAACAAGAAACTCCCAAAATCAGGAGTCCTTTGCTGACACGGTTGATGCTACTCATTACCAAACGCTTCTTTGACCAGATCTGCTTGCTGACCGTCATGTACTTTCTTAAATCCGGTAGCTGGTGAAGCGCTCGCTTTTCTACAGATCACTTCCAATGGGTCTTTGCGGAAATAATTCATCAGATAAGTCCATGCACCCATGTTGTAAGACTCCTCTTGTACCCAATAGAAGGAAGCATTTTTGTGCTCTTTCATGATACTTCGGATCTCTGCTTCAGGCAGTGGGTATAATTGCTCAATCCTGATGATGGCCACATCTTTTATTTTATTGGTCTGTCTGTATTCGTCCAGATCATAATATATCTTTCCACTACAGAATAGCACTCTTCTTGCCTTCTTTACCGACGAGTCTCTGATGACCTCCTGAAATGAAGTCTCACCAGTACAATCAGCTATAGTACTTACACAGTCCGGGTGTCTCAGCATTGACTTTGGAGACATATGTATCAGCGGTTTCCTGTATGGTAATGCCAATTGTCTTCTGATCATATGGAAAAAATTGGCTGGCGTGGTCACGTTACAGATCAGCATATTGAAGTTGGCACACATCTGGAGAAAGCGCTCCAGTCTGGCACTGGAGTGCTCGGGTCCCTGACCTTCCATACCATGAGGCAAGAGCATGACCAGTCCGCTCATCCTTTGCCACTTGCTTTCAGATGACACTATAAATTGATCAACGATGGTCTGAGCACCATTGTAAAAATCACCAAACTGAGCTTCCCATATTACAAGATGTTTGGGTGAAGCTTGGGAGTATCCATACTCAAATCCCAGCACAGCAAACTCTGACAACAATGAATTGTATATTAAATATTTGCCTGTAGCACCATCTATGCTGTTGAGTCTGTTGTATCCTTCATTTGTTTTTTCATCAAAAAAGACAGCGTGTCTATGCG
>JBATLS010000373.1:0-2018 GCA_049289435.1 Saprospiraceae bacterium
CTCCCAACTCTTTACCTACCCTACGCACTTCATCTTTAAAAAGCATACGCAATGGTTCCACCAACTTAAGTTTTAAAATGTCTGGTAGTCCTCCTACATTGTGGTGTGATTTGATCGTAACTGACGGACCATGTACTGATATAGATTCAATGACATCAGGATATATGGTGCCTTGCCCCAACCATTTGACGTCGGGCATATGGCGAGCTTCAGATTCAAAAGTTTCAATAAACAAACGACCGATGACTTTTCTCTTTGCCTCCGGATCTGATACTCCTTTGAGCTGATCCAGAAATATATCCGCCGCCTTCACTCCTTTGATATTGAATCCCATACCTTCGTATGAATGTAAGACCTCTTCAAATTCGTTTTTGCGCAGCAATCCGTTGTCCACAAATATACAATGTAGTCGCTTACCAATGGCCTTATGTATCAAAAAAGCTGCTACAGTGGAATCGACTCCCCCAGAAAGCCCCATCATCACATGGTCTTCACCCAGCTCATTGGACAATCTAGATACCGTCTCTCGCACCATAGAAGCCGCTGTCCAATTGCAAGCGCACCCTGCAACATTATGCACAAAACTATACAGGATGTCTTTGCCTTGCAAGCTGTGAGTGACCTCAGGATGAAATTGCAAACAATACACCGGATGGGCATAAGCACCAGGTTTGGACTTATAGGCAGCTATGATATCCGAAGTTTTTGCGATCACTTCAAATTGATCCGGCACATACTCAATGGAATCTCCGTGGGACATCCATACTTGTGTCTGGTCGGTTACACCTGTAAATACTATATCGTTTTGGGCTGTGGTCATTATAGCTTTCCCGTATTCTCTTTTGTCTGATTTGAGGACTTTGCCTCCGAGATGGTGTGCAATCAACTGCGCTCCATAACATACTCCAAGCAATGGGTACTTCCCTAACACTGTCGAGATGTCAAATTTTAAAGCATCTTCATCTAAGACCGAAAATGGACTGCCTGACAAAATTACCGCTTTGATACCTGAGCGATCTGGCATCTTGTGGTATGGATAAATTTCACAATACACATTCAATTCACGCAACCTTCTGGCTATCAATTGAGTATATTGAGATCCAAAGTCAAGGATAACTATTAATTCATTCATGGGCACAAAGATAAAATCTTATCCCAAGCTTTTGAATTAATGCAATAAAATATTACAAAATAACCAGTTCTACAATTCTTGGTATGTAAACTTAACTTCGTCAGCATCGTGTTCGCCAATAAAATTGGAAAAAGAAATTCTATCTTCCTGAATGCCTCTCAATTTTAAGTATAACTTGATAGAATTGATTCTGCGATTATTAAGTTCTACAAACTGCTCCGTAGATAAGGATGACAACACTACATTTTTTTGAGGGTTTTTCACAAGAAAATCTACCATGCTATCCAACTCTTTGACTGTCCGGTCAGTCAGCGTGGCATAGCCTGTATCAAATGGCAGGGTTACCTGCGCTTCAACTGGTGTGACCGATTCATTCCTCAATACGGCGGATGATTTACTATGAGCAGCAATTTCTGCTTCAGTAAGAAATTTGCCATAATCATGAACCTTGAGTGTATAGCCCTTCAGGTAATCTGGCTCATTGCGCAATATTTTATTGACATCGCCATAGGCAGATACTTCTGCCAATACTGGCACCGTGTTATAAAGAATCACGACTTGTTTGGTCGATTGACCGATTAGTGTAAATGCAGTAGTCAATGCTACCAACAATAACACAAATCGGGGGAAATTTGTGCTTGACATGTTTTGTATGTTTATTAAAAATTAAATTAAATATTAAATCATAAATTAGATCATTCTTCGATCAGACCTCTTCCTTCCTTTCTTATCAAATCCTTCGAAATTAACTCCTGCAATAATCTGTCCAAAATTCCATTGATAAATTCTTTACTCTTGGAGGTGCTATAACTTTTTGCCAATTCTACATATTCATTGAGCGTCACTTTGGTAGGGATGGTTGGGCAATAAAGCAACTCGCAGATAG
>JBATLS010000374.1:0-8592 GCA_049289435.1 Saprospiraceae bacterium
ATGCTGATGCATCTGACCAATAGCACCCACTTCAAACTTGGCTTTCACGAGCATGATCTTATCATCGTACCCCATGATCTTTCTTTTCAATCCAGGAGCTACTTCCTCCCAATCTGTCGCTTCGTCGAGCATGAATCCTTCTGTTGGTTTTATTTCTGTCATTTTCTTTTATTTTTAATTTTAACTAATTATATTTTTAACAATAACTACTATGAAGGCCAAAAGATATAGTAATTTATTGAATATTTAATATTTCTACTTTACTGAAACCTATATTTATCACTATTTGACCTTATTTTATCGCTTTCAATAAAGGTATTGTTGGAAAACATGATCACAGGATCACCCACTGTCAAAAACATGTCGATTGCCTTAGATTTTTCAAACTTATTATTCCTAAAATCAGCAAACTGCACTCCATAAATTTTGAGGGCTGCATTCGTCTTATTTTTTGACCCATTTCCTACATTTGTAAAATGGCATGACGATACTATCAATGTAGGTCCAAAGGTACTTTCATCCCCTCCTCCTCTATATAAGTTTATGGCACTGCCTTCTACATTGGAAAAATTACAATTTTCTAATACCATATGCTCTACATTATAAATCCCCAAATCTTCATACTCTTTATCCAACGTAAATACACTGCCACTGATATCGCTGAAATTACAATTTTTGACCACGATGGAATCAGCAAATGTATTTTTATAGACATCCAGCACATTGAATGTATGATTTACTTTCATATCTATGAAATCACAATTATTTAAAGATACACTGTAATTATGTACCATACTATACCTGCTGGTCCTGATCACGGCATTGCCTGGTTTATCTGGAGATTCAGCTCCTGAAATTGTAAGATTTTCCAATTCTAAAGCCCCTCCATTTCCGATGTTGAAGAGTGATGATTTTTCAAAATAAATTTTAATTTCGCTTTTTGTACTTCCTATTCCTTTGATAGTCAATGGTTTAGTAATATTAATAGATTTTCTCACGGTGTAACTGCCACTTGCTATTTCAATAATATCCCCACTTCCTGCATTTTTTATTATTTCAAAAATATCATTATTTGTCGGCGTTATTTTATGAACAGCACCATTCCTAAATGCCAGATCTTCCTCATGTTTTGGATACCACGTAGTCCCAGTATTGTCTTTACTAGGTCTGCCTGCTGGATTAAGCATTTTTGCACCCGCAGCCACATTATCTACGGGTTGCAAAATGCCATCGACTCTTTTCAGTTTGATAGACTGTTTTTGAAAGCCTTTCTCCTGAAAATTGTCTATATTCAACCCAACAATATTATTCTCAAAAGTAATCCCTGAGATATCATCATAAATGGTAAAAATATCAGACTTTATTTCATTCGTAAAAATATTATCATTGACCACAGTGCTGGTAGGTACTGCACTTCGCTCATCATCACTGCCTGCACAAAACTGAATATAATCACAATTATAAAATGAATTATTAGATGCCTTTGAGTCAATCACTGGAAAATACCTATTTATCGGCGAATTGGGCACTCCATTCATGATCACCAATGCCCCTCGAAATCTGTAACCAGTCAATCCTTCACAATAGTTATTTTTTACCGTTTGGCGTTCGTTGATGATTCTGATACCTCCGATGTTGGGCTTTCCATTCCCAAAGAAATAATTATTTTCTACCAAAGTTTCATTGCCATGTCTCATTGTCAAAGTACCCTGACATTCAAAAAAAGTATTATTCCTAAAAGTATTCTGACAAGATTTGTTTGAAATGATTTCGTGCTCTCCATTACATCTGTCAAAAAAATTTCCCTCCACCAGAGTATTTGAGTTCGACATCGAATAGTGGCTGGTACCGATCCTGATTGTTTCTCCTCCATTGGAGCCCAAAACTGGCCTGGGACCAAAGTAATTGGAATCGATGCTATGGAAGTTTTCGATGCTTTCTTTTGTATTTAATCTTACAGCCAATGTAACCCCCTGATTTCTTTTGCCAGTAAGTTGATTGTGATCAAATCTATTTTTTTTGCCATAGATAGCCACCCATAGGTCATCTTCAAATCGTTCCGGATTATTGAAATTATCAATGACACATTCAGTCACCCTACATTCAGTGCATAACTCATCCTTGCTTTTTCTAAATGAAATAACTTCGCTGACAGGAGTGAAACCATTTCTAAACACCAAACCTTCCACCACCAAGTGTGTACCTGACAACATCAGATTTGAACTTCCCTCTATAAAGACTTTCCCTTTTTCCTGTGCTTTTAAGGTGATTGGTTCTAAAGCTGAACCAGTGCCGTAAAAATCAATTTCAATATCTTTCCAAACACCATTTTGTAATATAATCTCTGTACCAGGTTTTGCCGCTTTAATGGCTGATATCAATTCATCATTGTTTTTTACGACTGAAGTCTGAGTCGTACTACAACTAAGAAAGTGTAAAAGCGACAAAAAAATAAAAAAATGGAGATTTGGTTTCATTCGAATTTATTAAAAAAATTAGTGTAAGACTTTGTTGTGTCTTAGATGATGCGATGGATCAATATACTGTATTTAGTGCTTTACTTTCAAATCAAAATAATTAACTTTGGCAGATGCTCCTACATCCAAGGTGTTTAAGTAATTTCCGGCTTTAAAATAATTTTCAAAAACACCCCATCGTTTCATATTGTCATCATCGTAAGTAAAAGTCTCCAGATCATTCAGTGTTACCTTCATGACGCCATTGGTCACATTTACTTCTAATGTAAATCTATCAAAATCCACCGATTGGCTAAAAAACCTGCTTTGATCAGTCCACGCATCTTCATCCAAAATCTCTAATTCTGAAGCATTGGGATCTTTCAATTTTTTTGTGGCGACTTTTACCTTCCCTTTTTCCCAATAAATTTTGAGTACAGGTGGGCCATTGTTATCTTTAGCTCCTATCAAATCTCTCTGCACATTGGAGAGCCTGCCGTGTATCTGCATGATGATGACTTTGTGGTAATCTCCTTTTACATCTTTGGTAACCGCTCCCATCGAAAGTGTACCCCGCATATTTCCCCCTTGTGCGAAAGTCCAGTTTATAGAATTGCTCCCAGGTACCATTTGCTCTCTGAGTTCACTTCTCGAATAAGAAGTATTGGCGGTAGTTGCTCCTGGTGTCGCATAAAACACCAAAGCACCTGCCACAGAATCATTATACATGTAAGGTTTTAACACTTCATTGGTAGCATAATTTTTGATCTCAGGCGGACTCACTTCTATGGGATCACCGATGGGTAAAGTAACCTTCCAATTGCTTAAATCAATATTTGGAAGTTTATAATCTTTGACTTCTGGCTCAATATCAATCATAGGAGTTGAGTCTTGGCTTTTATCACAACTAATTAATAGAAAACAAAAAGACATTACTAAATATGACTTAAATGTAAGTTTTATGTTTTGTAATCTACTCATCCTATTAATGCTTTACACTCAGTTCGTAATATTTTACTTTGGCAAAAGAGCCTTTGTCTCTTGATTGAAAATAATTGCCGGCTTTAAAATAATTTTCGAATATGCCCCACTTTTGCATGTGGACATTCTCAATGACTCTAAACTCATTATTATTGAGTACTACGACCATTTTACCATCTGATACTTTTACTTCCAGGGTGAATTTACGAAAACCAACTTCTTGTTTGAAAGTATAACCTTCGTCATCATCCCATGAATCTTCGTGCAGCAATGCATCGCCAGTGAGATTTAATGATTTCAATTGTTTGGACTTGACCCGAATTTGTCCATTTTGCCAATATATCTTCAGTATCGGTGGTGCATTGTTGTCTTTTTGACCTATCAAATCACGCTGTTGGTTGGTCAATCTACCATGGATTTGCATGATGATGGTTTTGTGATACTTGCCATCGCTATCTTTTGAGATGGCATCTATGGCCAATTTCCCTTTCATCGTACCGCCATCCTTAAATGTCCAATTTACGTTGTTTTCTCCAGGTACCATCTGTTCACGAAGTTCAGATCTGGAATATTTTGTATTTGCCGTAGTGGCACTAGTCGGATAAGCATGAAATACTATGGATCCATCCGTAGAATCGATATACATATAAGGTTTTGCCTTCTCATCAGTAGCAAAATCCAAAATCTCAGGTGGATCTATTTCATATGGAGCGCCCTTTTCATTTTCGACAGGTAAGGTGACTTTCCAATGGCTTAAATCTATCTCAGGAAGTTTGAAGTTCTTCTTTTTGAATTTTTCATTTTTTACTTTCGATTCTGAAACGTTGCCTGTCTCTGTTTGACAAGCAACGTTTACTGTAAAGAACATTATTAAAAAAATGTTTAGCAATATTATTTTTCGGAAGTGTACCATGTGTATTCTTATTAATTATTTCTTAGGATATACTCTGACATTATCCACGTAAGCATCCACATCGGTCACCGCATATATAAGTATGCCTACTTTACCACTGGCATTGGCGGTAAACTCTAGTTTAACAGTTGTAAAAGTTGTTTTACCGAGGACTTTAGTACCTATGAATTTCAATAATGCTCCTTGATCATTACTTTTAATGGCATCAGCACCATCACTAAAATGACCATCAAGTATGCCACCAATGATTCTATTGCCATCTGGAGCAATACCAGATTGTTCAGCTTCGGTTTTTATGGCATATTCGTACTCTAAAATATATTTCTTTTTTGGTGATACTACGATAGGCTGGTAAGCATATCTGGTATTGGAGCTTAAGTAAGCACCACCTGAAGTTGATTTTGTCCATTTTGCTCCAGCTGTTTTGGATCCATTGTCCGTACCGTCATATTTCAACCAAGAACCGTCAGAACTTGTATTGAATGGACTGGTAGTACCGCCTGTGAAAGTGGAGAAACTCCAATTTGCAGTACCTGATTCCATATCTCCATTTTGAACTTCAGGAGTAATCGGCACAAATACGTCCTTCACTACCACATCCTTGGTTACAGTGTTGGAAGCACCATTTTCATCACTGGCAGTAAGAGTTACTTTAAAAGTACCTTCGCCTGGAAATGTAAAGGATGGATCAATACTAGTGGATTTACCACCGCCAAAATCCCATGAATACTTGGTAGATTCAAAAGAAAGATTTTTGAAAATGATTTTTTGAAAATCATTGGCATCTGGAATATATGAAAAGTCTGCTTTTGGTAACACCGTGTCTGGCTTTGAGTTGGCCTCAGGCAGATCAAAAGTAAATGCACTCTCACAGCCAATAAAAAAAATAAGTGATAATGCTGATATGTACAGCATAACTATCTTTCGGGAAAGAATAAGATTCTGTTTCATCTGTTTATTATTTAGTGGTTAATAATTATTTTAATATCCTGGGTTTTGTGTCAGGAGACCTTTACTTAAGTTAATTTCTCTTGAAGGTATAGGTAGCAGCAATTTTCTTGCATCATAACTACCATATCCCAATTCAGTTGAATGAGCTTTTAATACTGCGTCAGCTACTCCAAACCTGATCAAATCGTACAAGCGATGATTTTCGAAAGCCAATTCTACTCGTCTTTCTACCAGCAGTGCACTTTTGGCAAGTACTGCAGGTCGATCTGTTACTGCATTAAATCCTGCTCTTACTCTTACTTTCATATAGGAGTCAATGGCGGCACTACTTGTGGTCTCTGCTCCTCCTGCCAAAATAGCTTCAGCGTGCATCAACAGCACATCAGCATAACGCAGCACTATCCAGTCATTGCCGGCATTACGAGCATTGGCTCCATAAGTAGGAGGGCTGGTGGTGATGTTTGAGCCTTCAGGCAAAAACTTAGCTACCTCATTGGAAGTACCGAAGGTAACATAAGAAACTGCTGTTCTATTTTTGCCAAAATCAGTAAAATCTTTGATAAGATTGGCATTGACGATGTTGAGACCATCATCCTTACCCTGACGGAAAAGTGAGGTAAATTCAGCAGAGTAACCTTGACTTTCCTGAGTATTTCCAGCTATATATTGGATAGCAAAAATGATCTCACTATTCAATTCTTTGTAAAAGACATCTCTATATACAGGTTGTAAAGCGAATGTACCACTGCTAATTATATCCTGACACAACTGAGCGGCACCTGCATAGTTACGGGCATCTTGAGTCATGTATGCCTTGGCCAATAATCCTTGTGCAGCCGCTTTTGACGCTCTTGACTTATGGGTATTGTCCAAATTGGCAATCGCTTCTTTAAAATCAGATTCTATCTGCTGATAAATCTGTGCCACTGCCACTCTGGTAAATAGTTTTTCACTGTCTTCAGCACCCACTACTTCAGTGACCATAGGTACATCTCCAAACAATCTGACTAAATTAAAATAGGCATAAGCCCTCATAAACTTAGCTTCAGCAGCATATTTAGCGCGGTTATTTGCATTGGCTACATCTAAGTAATTCAATACATTATTCGCTCTGAAAATGATCTCATACATCGATTGGTAATAATCTTCCGATTGGACATTGTTGGGATCCACCAAATATCTGTGGAAATCAGCTTTCGAACCTTCGAGTGTGGCACTCCTTGTATTATCTGAGCGATGTTCGGTGACAAGGTATTCAAACTGCACCCCTCTATTAGAACCTATCAGGCTTGAAGTGGTGTTGTCATTGACTCCTTGTGCTGCATCATAAATCCCCATAACACCTGCTAGTAAGCTGGCATCTGATGTGAAGAATGAATTGGCCACAACAGCAGTATCTGGTAGTGGATTTAAGAATTCATCAGTATTGCAAGCATAAAAGGAAAATCCTAATGCAGCAATAATTATATATTTATTATATTTCATTACTATTATTTTTTTAAAATTAAAAATTAACATTCACTCCTATAGACATGGTACTGAATAATGGCGTACCTGCTCTTTGTTCTCCATATTTTCTGGAATTGGAATCATCTACAAATTCAGGGTTGAAACCATTGTATTTACTTGAAGTCTTATAGATCAAATTTTGACCAGATGCATACACCCTTAAATTGTCCATACCTAGTTTAGACAATTGACTCTTGGAGAAGTTATACCCAATGTTTACGTTTCTTAATGAAAAGTAGCCAGCAGGTTGAACAATTTGATTGGTCAATACCTTTTGCTTAATGAAAGTTGTATTTGGAACGACCCCGTCATTGACTGCTTGTTGTGGATCCACTGTTGCATTTGAAAACCAAGTAAAGAAATATTCGTCTCCAACATTTCTCACTTCCGCACCTTGACTTCCTTGCACCATGACTGAAAAGTCAAAATTGCCAAATTGAAATTCGTTGGTAAAACTCCAGATTAAGTCTGGGTAAGGATCTCCAAGTATTGTCTTATCTTCATCTGATATCAGACCATCCCCATTCAAATCTTTGACGATGACATCCTGACCTGAGCTATTGATCGGATGATAAGGAGTACTTATATATTTATTGGGTAGGTCTTTATCCACCACATATCCATAGAATGATGAAATAGGATGACCTATCAGATTAATCCACTGTGAATTTCTACCATAGGTATCTTCCAAAAGCGCTCCATTGGATTCTCCAAAACTGAGCAATTTATTTTTATTGGTAGAAGCTACCAATGTGGAGCTCCATCTAAAATTCTCCTTGGTGACATTGATTGTCCTCAATTCAAACTCAAATCCACTATTCTCTACTTTACCTAAATTCACAATTCCGCTTGTAAAACCGGTCACATAAGACACAGGGTTTTCTAAGAGTAGTTTATCGCTTGTTCTTACATAATAATCAAAAGATCCTGTGATCCTATTTTCTAAAAATCCAAAATCAACTCCTGGACTAAATTCCTTATTCGCTTCCCACTGCAATAATGTATTAGCTATATTACGGGCAGCAACACCAGCGGTAATACTATTATTGATCACTGCATTGTTTGTATTTAACAATGCCAAATATGGGTATGAATTGATGATATCGTCTCCTACACTGAAGTTTTCATTACCCGTGAGTCCATAACTGACTCTAAATTTCAATAGACTTATCAAACTGCTTCTATTGAGGAAGTCTTCGCTATGAGCATTCCAACCAACCGATATGGCTGGGAAATTACCCCATTTTGAGTCTATCCCAAATACAGATCCACCATCACGTCTAAAAGAAGCATTCACCAGATATTTGTTTGCATAAGCATAATTTACTCTGGCAAAGTAACCTATCTTTCTTTTTTCATAATTGAGCTCCTGATAAGCTGAAATTAAGGTTGCTCCCTGCAAGTTTTTCAACAGGTCGTTGGTGAATCCGGTACCTGATATTGTACTGTTTTCTGATCTTCTTTTCTGGAAAGTGGCACCTACTAGTGCTCCAAAATCATGACTGCCGACAGTTTTTGAATAGTCTAAAGTATTATCATTGATCAATCTTGTATTGTATCTGTTTTGTAAATTATATGCTGCATTGGTTGCACCGGCAGCATGAAATAAAGTACCGTCATATCTGGTTCTCTTACGCTGCTCTAAGGTAATACCAAGGGAAGTTTTTGCTGTCAGTCCATCTGCAATTTTATAGCTTAAATAAGTGGAACCCAGTACATTGGTATTGTACTCATAATGCTCTCTTTCGACATATTGCGCATAAGGATTCGCATCACCTGATG
>JBATLS010000375.1:0-1680 GCA_049289435.1 Saprospiraceae bacterium
GCTCAATACGAGTGCAAGTGCCTGCCCCAACTTAACCATCCACCAATAGATGGCTCCAAAAGTGCCCTCCTTCCTAGGCATGCCGTTGTTGAGTTCGTCCAAGTCGCACACATCTGCCGTCATAGACATCATCAAAGTAAATAACCCTCCCAGTCCAAAAGCTATAAAAGGTATGGGAAAAAATATAAGCCATGGTATGCCATGACTAGGATCGATGCTAAACCATGACATCCCAAAATTATCTAAAAATGGATTTAAAACATCAAAAATTGAACCCACTCCACTACTTAATGCTCTGGCTAATCCTGTGTTGTTAAATTTTTCATTCAATACGATGTCAAAGCCAAACCACTTGAGCATATAACCAACGATAGAAATACCTGTCGAGATAATAAATGCATTCTTTTTACCCCATTTGTTGGATATCCATGTGATGATAGGTATGACCAGAAATGCAGTGAGCACAGCCGTGATGGTAGAGAACCAAGCAGGCCATGTACCTGCCAGTTCGTAGCTGCCATTGAACATATAAAATACGATGATAAAGACACTAAATGCAGCTACAATTTGGAATCCATTGAACACTAAAAAAGTGGCACCACACAATTTCATAAAAGCTTTATTTTTTGATACCTGAATGATACCCTGGAATAAATCTTTAACATTTGAAAATAGCGTCTTGAATGAAATCTCTTTCCTATTGGCCATTTTGGAAGCATCGATGCCTTTGCAAAAGATGGCAGGCAATATTCCCAATGCTATACACGCACCTCCTACATACAATGATAGTTGATTGACACCAATAGCTTGAGTTGCAAAAATATCCGGGTCTGCAATGATCACCCAAAACCAAGGCACAATCATCCAGGCGACCTGCCCGAATGTCTGAGAAAATGCCATCAATCTGGTACGCTCGTTATAGTCAGAAGTCATTTCATACCCCAATCCTACTAATGGCGTAGCATAAATGGTATTGCCAGTCAAAAATACCAATGAAAATATCAAAAAGTACCAGAAGTTAAACATCTGCGAATTGTCTGGGTCCAGTTGCCACAACAGGATAAAAAACAATCCGCTCAAAATCGCCCCTACAAAAATATACGGCCTTCTACGTCCCCATTTTGATTTCGTATTGTCCGATATAAATCCCATGATCGGATCTGTCAATGCATCATACAACCTAGGCAATCCACCGAGCAATCCCGCCAAAAAAGGATCCATACCAAAGGCCGTAAGCAAAAAGAAACTAAAGAATCCCAAAGCTCCGGGCAGTAGATTAAGCACTAAGTGACCTGCGCCAAACGCTGCTTTTTGTCCTATCGGAACTCTGTTTTTCGGTGAAGTACTGGTGGTCATTATTTTGTATTTTATGATATGTGACTTGGTAAAAGTTTATTTATTGGCAACGATGATTGACTGAATAGCATTAGGCCTGATCGTCACCTGAGAGGACTTCCCATCGAGGGAGATTAGTATAGATTTAGATTCTAAAGATGGATTAAAGACCACAGCGACTATACTTTTATCGGTATTTTGAACAGCAGTGACCAAAAGATCTTTATCCTGGTGTTCAAACCCGATTCTAGTTGCTCCAGGTCTAATATATTTGCTAAAATGAGCCATAGTATAATATAGCGGTGTAAAATACACTTCATCGTTATCTGGATCTACAATTACAGG
>JBATLS010000376.1:0-2986 GCA_049289435.1 Saprospiraceae bacterium
TAATTATACCATGCGATATTTAAATTTAATTTTTCTTGTACTGGGTCTTGGTGTGTATAGCCATGCGCAGATATTTAATCCCGTGAAATGGAAATATGAAATTCAGAAAACTGGAGAAAAAGAATATAAACTCCGTTTTATTGCTCAGGTAGATAAAGGATGGACCGTCTATTCACAATACACAGCAGATGATGGTCCAGTGCCGACTAGTGTCAATTATGAGTCAAAAGAAGGTATCAAACTGGTGGGGAAAGCCACTGAGTCGGGTTATAAAAAGGAAGGAATGGATCCTTTTTTTGGCGTGAATGTCATCAAGTTTACAGCCGAAAAGCCTTTTATTATTGAGCAAAAAATCAAAGTAACAGATGCATCCAAACCCATCACCGGGTACGTCAATTATATGGCCTGTGATAATGAAAAATGCTTGCCACCTACTGATGATGAATTCAGCTTCAAGATACCGGCAGATGCTTCGGCAATTACTGAGTCTAATAATAAAGTAACCCCTGAAATTGTCACCCAAGAAGGAAGCCAAACTGATGTAACGAAAGATCTACCTATTAGTGATACAAGCGTAGTACAGAGCGAATTATCACCAACTGATTTCAATGTAGGTGCCGTCATCAATGGGGACAAGATCAACCAGAAAGTAGTTTCATTATCCACTACTTATGAACAACCACTAAGTGACTGTGGGGGTACTGAAGAAAAGAAGGAAGGCTTGCTATGGACATTTATTTTTGGTTTTATAGGTGGATTGCTGGCATTACTTACGCCCTGTGTCTTCCCTATGTTGCCGATCACCATCAGTTTCTTTACCAAGGATACCCGCCGCAAAGGTTGGGTCAATGGATTGATATACGGAGCATCCATTATTGTGATTTATGTGCTCATAGGACTGCTGATCACCATATTTGTTGGCCCGGAAGCACTCAATAGATTATCTACCAACTGGATAGCCAATACACTTTTTTTCGTCATATTTATTGCTTTTGCATTTTCATTCTTTGGGTTTTATGAGATTACATTGCCCAGTAGCTGGAGTACCAAGAGTGATCGGATGGCTGACAAAGGTGGACTGATAGGCATATTTTTCATGGCTTTTACGCTGGCACTTGTTTCATTCTCATGTACCGGCCCCATCATCGGAACTGCCATCGTACAGGCAGCTACCAAGGGTGAGTATATGGGGCCATTTTTAGTGATGCTTGGATTTTCTTCTGCTTTGGCACTTCCCTTTGGGCTGTTTGCAGCCTTTCCTGCGTGGCTCAATACGCTACCTAAATCCGGAAGTTGGATGACTTCTGTCAAAGTGGTGTTGGGGTTTTTGGAACTTGCACTTGCTTTCAAGTTTTTATCTGTCGCAGATATGACCAATGGCTGGGGATTGCTCAAGTATGAATTGTTTATGGGACTCTGGGTTTTGATATTTGCTGGTATGGCGTTGTACCTATTTGGTTTTATAAAATTTCCCCATGATAGCCCTTTAAAAAGGTTATCGATTACCAGAATGGCTTTCGGTGTTGGAACAATTGCTATCGTGGCATATTTGATATCGGGCTTTAGGGTCAATGATAAAACAGGGGACTATCAGGCACTTTCACTGATGAGTGGACTGGCTCCTCCGGCACATTACAATTTTTTTATAAAGCCGCAAGATGTGGATTCCGCTATCAAGGCAAAATATCCATCATACTCCAAGTGTGCCAACAACATCAATTGCTTTAAAGATTATTTTGAAGGCATGGCTTACGCCAAAGAAGTCAACAAGCCAGTGATGCTGGATTTTACCGGGCATGGATGCGTCAATTGTCGCAAGACCGAAGAGCACATATGGGTAGATGACCGGATCAGAGGCATACTCAATGATTCCGTGGTTTTGATATCCTTGTATGTAGATGACGATAAAAAATTGTCGGATGTATATATATCCGAGCACAGTGGCAAGAAACTTAGAAATGTGGGGAATAAATGGGCAGACTTCCAGATCGTCAATTTTCAGCAAAACTCCCAACCACTCTATGTCATGACTACCAATAATCAGCAAGTCATCTCTAAACCACGACCGTTTGTAGAAGGCATCGATGGCTATCTGGAGTTTTTAAATTGTAGTTTATCTAGCGTCAATAAATAGATTATTAGGTATTATTCTTTACATAATCGATATTTATAGTGATCTTTGCCCATTAAACCAAAAGTGTTTTATGAAACGAGTATTATTTTTGTTTTTAACTATTACATTATTTTCATCTTGTGGAAAGGACGAACTTTCATTGGAAGAACAAACTGCTGTGGACAAGCAATTGATTGAAGACTATCTAAAAACAAATAGTCTCACCGCTCAGGTCACAGGCGATGGACTCTATTATATAGTAGAAACTGAGGGAAGTGCTGAAAAACCCAAGGTTACCAGTCAAGTGACAGTGACCTACAAAGGATATTTTTTGGATGGCAGTGTTTTTGACCAATCGGAAAAAGCTAAATTTGCTTTGTATAGTGTCATTCAAGGATGGCAAATAGGTATTCCTAAATTTGGCAGAGGCGGCAAAGGCAAATTGTTGATACCCTCTAGATTTGGTTATGGCACCTCAGAAGTCGGAGGACGTACTTCAGCAGTGCTACTCTTTGATATCGAAGTATTTGACTTCTAATGAGACTTTTTACCATCATAATTTGCGTTTTGGCCACACTGATGGCTTGTTATGATGATAGTGGCGAAAGAGAGGAGATCCTGACCTATCTGAACAATAATAGTTTAAAATATACTGATACTTTAGGGATATTTGTCGTAATCACACTACCAGGTGATACCATGAGACCTATAGAAACAAGTACGATTTCGATGTCATACAAGGGTAAATATCTGGACGGCATTGAGTTTGACAGAACTCCTGAAAATCAAAAGTCAAAAATCAAACTATCAGATGCTAATCCCGGACTGCAAAGTGGTCTTTCATTGTTTGGAAAAAATGGTCAAGGCACGATT
>JBATLS010000377.1:0-4537 GCA_049289435.1 Saprospiraceae bacterium
CCTCTAATGTTACTCCAGAATCCTGAAGATATATCACATTATGAGGGATGATGGATGCAATATCATCAGGGGTTGATTTTTCGAAGTAAAAATCGTGATTACCCGCGATAAAGATTTTGTACTTATAATCTTGAGCAGAAAACCATGCTAAAAATTCTTTTATTTCCCGCTCAGTGCCCCGATAGGAACAATCACCTGCATGGATTATTAGGTCACCGGGTGGAAGTATTAGAGATGGATGCTGACCATGGGTGTCAGATATGGCAATTATTTTCATTCCAAGATTAAATATTCAGGAACTACATTCGTTTCAAACCACTGTTGACAACCAATAAAATCGGAATCACCAGAACAAAATTTCATCTTAAAACTATAAATGTCATCAAATTTTATGGTCTTCGAAATACTATCGATGTTAAGTAAGTAATTTATGTTACTTTCATTTGGGTAACTATTTGGCTCAACAAAGTGACTACCATGAATAGTCATGGTAGATTTGTTGATTAAATTAACCATAATTTAGTCACATAATTCATGCCAATTTTCTGAATACTTCGTCATATCTTTCAAAATCCTGGAGTATTAGTTTTTCAATGTAATCTAAAGATAAATTGGCACTTTCATTGGGAACAATCTTTTGCAATTCTGATCTTAATTCCGTGTTGTTTTTCAAAACTTCTAAAACGAGTTCCAATTGTTGCTTTTTGCTGAGTGATTTAACATCTATTTCTACAGCCATATCTACAGCCATAATTTATTATTTGAATAAAAGTTTTAACGAAAATTTAAAGTATCTCATTATGCCAATTTTCTGAAGACCTCATCGTATTCTTCAAAATGTTTATCGATTAATGATTCGATATATTTAAGATCGTCTGTTTTTTCCTTTGATTCAGCCAACTCCAATAAAAATTGTGAAGTAATCATTTCACTTTCAATCAATTCATAAACAAGTTGTTGAATTTCCTTCTTACTCAGCTTCTTAACATCAATGACGCTTGCCATAATTTAAATATTTAATAACCTTAAACGATATCTTCAATAATTTAGTTTCTCGCAGTGTGATGATTGATCAAACGCTATAAATAATCATCCAAGTCAACTTAGTCCAGATCAAAATGCATCAATTTCTTAAACATAAGCAATCGGTCATTGATCTCAGGCATAGTCAATACTTGTAGCTTATTCAGGCTAAAGTCTTCTACGCAAAACGATGCCATGGCAGATCCTGTGATGATGGCACGCTTCATATTGTCCATACTGATATCGTCGGTTTTTGCCAAATACCCCATCAATCCTCCTGCAAAAGTGTCCCCTGCACCAGTCGGATCAAACACTTGCGCAAGGGGTAAGCCCGGAGCAAAAAAGATATCTTCCCCACAAAAAAGCAGTGCACCGTGTTCGCCTTTCTTTATTACAAGATACTTGGGGCCCATTTCGTGGATGACTTTGGCAGCATTGACGAGAGAGTGCTCACCAGAGAGTTGTCGGGCTTCTTCATCATTGATGGTCAACAAATCTATGCGTGATATCACAGCTTTGAGTTCATCCATAGCGATGTCCATCCAAAAATTCATGGTATCCAGAGCGATCAGTCGTTGACTTCCATCCAATTGGTCGAGCACACTTTTTTGTATGGCAGGGGTCAGATTACCCAACATCACATATTTGCATGATTTGGCAGCTTCAGGCAATACCGGATCAAAATCTGCCAATACATTGAGTTCGGTCACCAGTGTGTCCCTGTTGTTCATATTATTGTGATACCTCCCAGCCCAAAAAAAAGATTTACCACCTTTGACCACTTCGAGGCCATCCAAAATTACTCCTCGTTTTTCCAGATTATTCAGTTCGTTTTTGGGAAAATCATCCCCTACTATGGATACAAGGTGTATATTATTAGTAAAATATGATGCTGACCAGCTGATATATGTACACGCACCACCTATGACACGCTCGGCCTTACCAAAAGGCGTCTCAATAGTATCAAAGGCAACGGTTCCCACGGTAAGAAGACCCATATGATATAATTTTTAAATATGAAAGGGCAAAGGTAGCCTTAATTCTTTAACAGAATGGTAAGACGGTGTCAAAAAATGAACTCACAGTCCATGTAAGATCATTCTGTACCAAAAATCTTATTGAGCAAATGGTGAGAAAACATACCTGTCTCTTGTCGAATTTTGAACTGAAATGCCACCTCCAGACCCAACAGACAACAAACAGCAAACCCAATGAGCACTGACCTTAGTATCAGAAATGATGCCATGTAAACATCAAAAAATGGCTCTAAAAATATCCGAGCCACTGTAATGCCTATCACTATAAGGATGGCTGCCATAGCCAAGGCTTTGATTGTGGTGAAGATGTCATTTTCTATTTTCCTTTTACAAATAGTATAAAGTCCAATAAACAATGGATTTTGTCGATTCATACGAGTCAATTGCCTGAGGATCTCTTCACTTTTTGAAAATTGCTTCATCTGATAGAGGCATGCCGCCTTTCTGAATAACAATTCGTGATATATGTTTTCATTTCTGAATTCATAAATATTCTCCACGACGATTAACTCTATAAATGGATCCACTTTGGACAAAAACCTTTCATACCTCCCCACTTCAAATAGACAATATAAATAATCAAAATCTATGTCCAACCTATCATCAAAATACAATGCCGCTATTTCATCAGGATTTTCTTCATAATATCTGACCTTCTCCCGGTAAGCTGTTTCGCCCAATCGGAAGTATTGTAAATACACTCGTCTGAAGGTAGAATCCATAAATTCCAAATATAAAAAATCAAAAATAGTTCAAAACAAAATTATGAATAATACCTAAATATCTGTCATGAATTTCATATTCTTTGTGCATCTTAATGTTTTTGTGCCTTTGTAGCAAAAATAAACTTTTAGTAGTACACTCAAAATTGATTCTTGCATACGAAGTACAGTGTTTTTTCTTCTAAAATGTAATATTTGCATTTCTAAAATAGCATTATTAAAATTATATGTCACTGATTTTTAGTATATTAGTCAATTTTTAGCTTACTTAAAAATAACAAACAGGCTGGATTTAAGCAATTACATCGTTTCTTTTATACTTATCTTTGTGAAATGAAATAAACGTAAAGATTAATGTGGCTTTAATGATTAGAAACAGGCATTCAAAAAGTTGATTGCCTGTTTTCTTTTTTTTAGGGATACAAAATTAGCATGATGAGTCCACTCCGAAAAGGCAAAAATATAGAATTGCCCAAAGTCTCTAAGTCTCAAAGGTTCACGAAGGATTGAGTTGTAAATAGATATGTAATCAATAAGAAGCAATTCAGAAATATTATAGTCAAAAGCAAAAGTTACTGATACGATATAAAATGAGCTCACTGGAAATACTCATGTAGTAGATTCAATATGCAAAATATTGATGTCTTTGATGGTTTTTGTCGTTAAAAAAGTGACTTCTCTCTATAATATCCCTCGGATCAAAATAAAGTCGTTAACTTTAGGCTGTATTTATAGAAATTTTGCTGATGAATTATTTAGAAAATGTATATCTCGCTTTAGGATCGATCAAAGCCAATTTACTGAGGTCGATGTTGACCTTACTTATCATTGCAGTTGGCATCACTTGTCTGGTAGGGATATTGACTGCCATTGATAGTATATTGTTTACGATGACCGACAATTTCAATAGATTGGGTGCCAACTCATTTAATATCCGACCCTTATCAGAATCTCTAAGGAGCAATGACAACGGCAGGAGGCAAAAAATTTCTGAAAATATAGTGTTTGACCAGGCTATGGATTTTAAAGACAAATACAAATATGGCTCATCCAAAGTATCCGTAGAGTCATTTTGTACCAGCAATGCTACGGTAAAATATAGTGATAAAAAGACAAATCCGACAGTCAGGGTGGTAGGCGTAGATGAAAACTATTTTGTGACTTCATCGTTCGAAATGGCTGCAGGTCGGAGTTTTACAAACAATGAAGTTTTTTCTACCAGTAATAAGGTCATCATTGGGAGCGAAATAGTCGGCACTTTGTTTAAAGAAAAGCCGGAATCCGCTATCGGAAAAGACATCTATATCAATAGCAACAGATATAAAGTCATCGGAGCTCTCAAATCAAAAGGTGCATCTTCTGGCGGCTCCAATGATAGACGAGTATTTATTCCACTATACAATTCCAAAGTGCTTTATGGGTTTGCTGACAAAGCTTACAATCTCACTGTAGCCATCAGCCAACCCAATGAAATGGACGATGCCATCAATCAGGCCATCGGGGTCATGCGTAATGTCCGCAGCCTAAAGATCTCAGAACAAAATGACTTTGAAATACGCAAAAGTGATGGTGTCCTCAATCAATTGAAAGATATGACCTCTACCCTCAGATGGAGTACAGTAGTCATAGCTATGCTTACATTGTTGGGTGCCTCGATTGGTTTGATGAATATCATGTTGGTATCCGTCACAGAACGAACCAAAGAAATCGGGATTAGAAAAGCACTCGGTGCCACCAGACACAATGTACTTTTAC
>JBATLS010000378.1:0-2648 GCA_049289435.1 Saprospiraceae bacterium
TATTAAAAAAAGCATGCTTGCTGTCTTTGGCATATCCGTACTCATCTTCAGTCAAAGGTAAAAATCCGTCTGGTGAAGCATGGTTTATTTTTCTTCCTTTGAAATATACCTGATGTTGGTCCAGAGCAAAGTTTTTATTTTTTAATACTTCAAAACTATTTTGATCAATGCCTTCTATCCAATGAAGTCTTTTACCATGACTTTCGTCTATTGTCACCCAAGACCAGACATCATTATTATTAACGTATCCAGTTTGGCAACCTTTTACAAAATACAAAATGCAAAGAATAATAAATATTGATATTGCTATTTTCATGTGTAAGAATGTACTTTATATACTTTTCTTTTGGGGATCTTTATAAAAATATATCCACCTGTCTTCAATTTCGAAAAAAGAACTAGAAGATACAGTCTGTGCCCGAAGTGTTTCTTCAGCTACAAATTGGATGATTTCATCGCGCTCTGCGAGACTGAATCCTGTTTGTTTTTCCCATGTTTCGGTTGTGGGAATACCGATATAAAAAAGGCAGTCGCCACTTCCAAACTCGGACCAGAAACTAAAACTTTTTTCACCATCTTTGTATATGACATTATTGGATCTGCCCATATTTTCAAATTCTACTTTTCTGCTGAATTTCCTTACCAAATCTTTCATAAACTGTTCGCGCATCAGCAAGTCCTGATTAGGTAAGATATTTCCGAATCCATCGCGATATATGATAGGAGCTTTATCATTATCAGGCACTATTTCGGGTACTGAGCTTCGGGTATCTGGAAAAACTCCTTCTTCATATTTTTTTAAATGAATGATGTGTTGAAGGCCGTCAATTTTGGCAATTTTTATGGACATATCACCGGGTGGAAAAGGTAAGGTATCTAAGATGATCTGAATGCTACCATTGATGATCTCCCTGATTTCCTTTCGCCAGATCACTGTGCCAGATGGTGGAGTACTGATCGACATATCCACATACGAATCCCAATATGTCGGCAACCAGATGATCAGTTGCTGGCAGTCTGGATAGTGAACAATCTTAATGCTGCCTTCGGTTAAAAATACATCAGATTCTGTATTGTCAACATTAATATCTGTGGTTAACCAAACATTTTGCAGGTTGGTCAGGGACACTATACCGAAAAAACTTTTTTCCATATTGAGGTAAGTTAAGACTATGCGATTAATAAAAGACGAAACCCAGTTTTTCTAATGATTTCTTCAGTTTTTGGTCAGAGATATTCTTTTTTGTCCGCTTAACAAGATGGATATTTAATGAATCCTGTTTTTGTAAAGCCAAAGAGAGGTTGAGTACTTTGAGCTGTTGGACTTCTGAATCTTCGAGTAGCTTTTTCATGATATCTACGTTTACTTTGGCGGCAGCAGAAAGATCATCCATTCTTTTCGAAATTTCAATGTTGGTCGATTTTACGAAATCCAAATTGCTTTCCAAATTTTGTATAGTTTGATCTTTTAGGAATTGTTCTTTTTTAACACTTTCTGCTTTTTGGTCTTTCATTTGGATCTCGTGTTGAGCAGAAAGTAACTTTTGTTCTGTTTCCAAGTTATTTTTAGCGTATTCAGAAACAAGATTATTGGAAAGCTCTAGGTCAATTTTTGTTTGACTAATAGACATCTCCAACAGTTTATATTTTTTAGATGATACGCATGATGGAATACTAATAACCATTAAAATAAAAAGGTATGATTTCATGTTGTATTTTTGAAATTTTAATTTTTTTTACTCACCATAATAAAGGTGAAGAATTTCTTGAGTACCAATCAGGATATACTGCATGCTCATGAAAATAAATATGGATATGGCAACAGACTTCCAGATGGCTTCAATGATAGAAGCTTTAAAAAATTTGAAACTAAGTATAATTACCATATAGACTTCAGCACTCATGATCAAATACTTCTGGACTTCATAAAATTGGTGAAAAACTACTGTGATAAGGTTTAAAAAAGCTTGAAGTATCATCAATTGGCCCAATAAAAAAGTAATAGCCGTAGCTCTTTCGGCCATGTTGTGATCATTTTTTCTAAATAATATAAAAGTGGCTGTCACATAAAGTGGTATCATCATCAGTGAAAAAAAACTCCCGTAATCATTGATCATAGAATCAAATACAATTTCACTTTTTAACATTAGCATCTGATCAATTTCGGTATCGATTACATTTTCATTGATATTGGAAACATTAAAAAAACTGTAAATAAAAAAATTGATACTCAGATTGAGAAAAAAGTATTTAAAAGGGATCTAATATTTATCCCTAACCCCGTGGAGATACTGAGTTATAAAGTCTATAGGTCGAAGTGAAAGCGAAATAAAAGTATGGACGTATTTATCTTCAAAGTTGGAAAAGAAGTCTATAATGCTCCAAAATAAACCAGCAACAGAGATTCTTTGTTTTTTGAGATGACCGCCGCAATTGCTGCAATATACTCCACTATCTACATAGCCACAGTTATTGCATTCAACTTCAGATGATAAAAAGACATGGGAAATGGTTTTATCCGGCATTATTTTTTTTTTAAAGTGCAGACATCTTTGGGGGAAAGATGCCTGCAATAAGTAATATAAAATTAACAAAACAATCATGTAGAATTAAAAACAATACAAAGTTGTGGGATTAAATTCAGGTGT
>JBATLS010000379.1:0-8446 GCA_049289435.1 Saprospiraceae bacterium
CAATACTCCGATAACTTTTAAAATACATTATGATAAATAATATATATAAAAAGTAAATGCGTAAATTGGCCCTTGAGCCAACCTGTAATCACAATCTCTCACAAAAATGATTACCCAAGACGCATTTACTTCAGGCAAAAGCCTTATAGGAACAATATTAGATAAAATGGTTGGCATCAGCAAATGGCAGAAAGTATTTTTTACGGAAGTAACCATGTTATTTCTTACGATCAAAGGTAAAATCAATTTTACTCAGATGGGAAGATATAGTTCGTCGCCCGAGGTTAGATTTCGTAACATGTTCAAGAAGGTATTTGATTTTATATCCTTCAATTCGATCTTTATCACCGAACACTGTGGTGATGAATTAATAGTAGGATTTGATCCTTCTTATCTTTCAAAGAGTGGAAAACATACACCTAATGTAGGCTATTTTTATTCTGGTGTAGCAGGCATGATCAAGCGAGGCATGGAATTTGGATGTTTAGCCATCATAGATGTTAAGCAAAACACAGCCTATCATCTTGATGCCGTACAGACACCACCGGTGAAGAAAGGAGATGCAGAAACTGGTCTGATCAAACACTATTGTAAGATATTTACCGACAGGATAAGTACAATCAAGAAACACAGTAAAATCCTTGTAGTAGATGGTTGGTTTAACAAGCATAAATTTGTAGGATCAATGACCAAATTGGGGCTGGAAGTGATCTGTAGATTACGCCCCGATGCAAATTTAAAGTATCTTTATAACGGCCCGAAGGCGGAAGGGAGAGGTCGCCCGAAAAAATATTCAGGCAAAGTAAATCTCAAAAAAATAGATAAGCGCGTATTCAAAAAGACAGTTGATGATGGGAGCAAGGTCATATACGAAGCAGTGGTGTATTCCATAAGTCTAAAGATAAATATCAAGCTGGCGTATACAGAATATTTAAATGAGAAAGGTGAAATTACAAACACCATTCTTTATTTTAGCACCAACACGTCTAGGGATTCCATCGACATAGTCAGATATTACAAAGCCAGATTTCAAATGGAATTTATATTCAGAGACGGCAAACAGTTTACCGGATTGGACAACTGCCAGGCAAGGTCTGTGGAGAAAATCCATAATCATGTAAATTATGCCATGACGGCAGTCAATGTGGCTAAAGCAATCATACGGCAAGGAATCGCAAAAGATCAGCCGTGCAGTTGTTCCATTCAAGATATCAAAACAGAGTTATTTAATCAATTTCTGCTAGAAAGAATATTTATCAACTATGGTATTGACCCAGAGTTGCAAAAAAATAATGAATTAAAACGCAAAATATTAGATTTTGGGAAAGTCGCAGCTTAATTTTGTTATCGGAGTATTGATAAATATATTTTTTTGAATAATGTCAAAATTTTACTTAGAGTATGTTTAAATTGTCATGTTTGGGTGAAAGCGAGCAAATTTATTTTTTGACAAGATGACTGAGTGTTCTCGTCAAATGAGGAGAATCGAGTAAAAGGTTTTTATTCGATAACGAAGGAACTGCGAAAACCGCCCATCCAATCAAATGCTTGATTGGTTCCTTCATTAAATCGTGATTTCGTATCACGATTTTGCATCGCATCATTCTGTCCGGCTCGCATCGAATACCAATAATAACTGGTGGTTACGGCGAAAAATATAACGCTGTATAAAATGAAATTTGCAGCTTGCAGACAAATGATGATATTTTAAACATACTCTTAAATATACTTTTTGCTTTGAAATTCAATTTTTGCAAATAATATTCGGTACTATATGGATATGATTACATTTTCCATCAAAATGGTACTGAACGAGTTTTAGTTTGATATTATTTGGATGATTTTAGCATGTGGAATTTGGGAAATAAACTACCTTTTTTTGTACCGACTCGCTATATTCTTCCAATCTTATCAATAAATATTTACTTTTGCGTCTTCCTGATGTACTTTTAGATTATGCTCAGAAAAATACAGATACAAAATTACGCCATCATTCAGCATTTGGACATCTCTTTTGCTGATGGACTGACCATCATCACTGGTGAGACTGGGGCTGGTAAATCCATTTTGCTCGGCGCTTTAGGTTTGGTGATGGGCAAGAGAGCGGATACCAAAGTTTTATTTGATGATACAAAAAAATGTTTTGTAGAAGTGGTATTTGATATATCGGAGTATGCTATGCATTCTTTTTTTGAGGAGAAGGAACTGGATTATCATGAGGAACTTATGATCAGACGAGAGATAGCCCCGGGCGGAAAATCAAGGGCATTTGTCAACGATTCTCCGGTGACGTTGGATATATTGGCCTCACTGACAGAGGGATTGATAGATGTCCATCAGCAGTTTGATATTCTGGATATACAACGGCCTGCCTTCCAATTGAGTATGATCGATGCTCTAGCTGGCAATACAGCTCTCATGGCTGAGTATAGTGTGGCTTTCAAAGCATATAGACAGAAAATTCACCACCTTACTACTTTAAAAGTCGATAGTGAAAATGCAGCCAAAGAAATTGAATTTCTTACTTTCCAGAAAGAAGAATTTGATTTGGCAGCCCTTAAGAGAGGAGAGGAAGAAGAACTGGAAGGGTTGTTGAATAAACTGACATCTGCAGAAGACATCAAAAAAAATGCGACCTTGTGGTCTCACGTCCTACATGAAGATGAACATGCCATCATCGGGCAAATCCAGATGCTTCTAAATCAATGGTCAGGAATTAAGAATGTAGATACACAGTATGGCGACTTGTATGATCGGATGATGTCGGCCAAAGAAGAATTGGCAGATATCTCCAGAGAGGCATCTATGATCTCAGAACAAATAGAATATGATGAAGAAGCTATTGCCATCACAACTGCCCGTCTTGATGTCATCAGCCGGCTACAAAAGAAACATCATGTTGCCAATATGGGTGATCTTTTGGCAGTGCAATCATCTATCCTGGATCGGCTAGGGGGATTTGCAGACTTATCTGAGCAAGTGGCGCAAATCGAGTTGGATATCCAAGTCAAAGAAGTGGAATTGCAAAAACAAGCCATGGTATTGAGAGAGAATAGGAAATCAGTCGTAGCAGCATTTGAAACGAAAATACACGAACTACTCATTAGTCTGTCGATGGAGCACGCATATATCAAGGTAGTCATGCAAGACCTTAAAGCGCTACATCAACATGGACTGGATGATATCAATATATTGTTTGCGCCAAACAAAGGAAGCGAATTCCTTCCACTCAAGGATACTGCTTCAGGGGGCGAAATGTCGCGCCTCACACTTTGTATAAAGTCATTGGTAGCGGGGGCAATGACCTTGCCAACATTGGTTTTTGATGAAATAGATGCTGGCATTTCTGGAGATGTGGCACAAAAGATGGGAGCGATCCTTTCTGATCTTTCGGTGCGACATCAGGTCATTTGCATCACTCACTCGCCTCAGATAGCTGCTCGAGCACATATGCATTTTTGGGTGCACAAGTCAGATACCGATACCCGCACATTGACTGCAATGAAAGAGCTTACTAAGGATGAAAGAGTCATTGAAATCGCTAAAATGCTCAGTGGAAACCCTCCGACAGAAGCAGCCAAGGCCAATGCTATAGAACTCATGAACGCCTGATATGCTGATGATTGGTAAAATCATTGATATCTACAAAGATTCATTTTCAGGTTTGTCTCGCAATGTGTGGTTGCTCGGCCTCACCATGCTGATCAATAGGTCCGGTGCGATGGTGCTCCCATTTATGTCATTATATCTGACCACCAGCCTTGGGTTTACGCTTTCGATGGCTGGCTCGATCCTCGGTGCATATGGCGCAGGGAGCGTATTGGGATCATATATAGGTGGTCAGTTGACAGATCGATATGGTCATTATTATGTACAACTGACATCTCTTGTGGTGGGGGCAGTTATCTTGACATCGATGATATTTTTAGTGGACTTCGTATCATTGTTTATCGCTGTTTTTGCATTTTCGCTGATGGCGGATATGTTTCGACCAGCCAACAGTGTAGCCATCGCCGTGCATGCTAAACCAGAAAATAGGACGAGATCGTATTCCCTCATGCGTTTTGCTGCCAATGTAGGATTTTCTATAGGGCCTGCCCTGGGTGGTATCATTGCCGGAACATTGGGTTTTAAATGGATATTTTTGGTAGATGCTGTGACCTGTCTGGGAGCAGCGGCTATTTTGTACACGTACATGAATGACAAAAAACTTGAAAAGACTGAACATAAAATAAAATTGAAACCCACCGGGCTTTCTGCATATCAGGATAAGGAATACTTATTATTTATCTTTTTAGTATCCCTGTATGGGATAGCTTTTTTCCAATTATTTACTAGTGTTCCGGTATTTTATGATCAGGAGTGGGGTTTTTCAGAGACGAAAATTGGATTATTATTGGCCATGAATGGGGTATTGGTGGTGATATTTGAAATGCCGGTGGTGCGCACATTGGAGCACATCACGAGGTATATGAGGATGATCGCCATTGGTGGTTTTTTGATGATCCTCAGTTTTTTGGTGTTGACTATGGGTTGGAGAGGGTTGATACCAGCGTTATTGTTCATGGTATTTATCTCATTTTCTGAGATATTGGCGATGCCATTTATGACCAATTATGCCATATCAAGAGCGGAGGAGAGTCGGAGAGGTCAGTATATGGCACTGTATGCTATGGCTTACGGAGTAGCACATATCGTAGCACCCTTGGGGAGCATGTATCTTGCTGACCATTTTGGATTCCAAACTCTGTATGTATTTTTGATAGGCTTGAGTGTGATGATCACTTTAGCATTTTATTCACTGAGGAAGAGAGACATTTTGGGATAGCTAGTGTCCCGATAGCATTCGGGATTAGGTGTGAATGATATGTAGTTTATAAGGTTTATTTGTTTATGGGTTGTACTTCGCAATTCGTATTTAGTACTTCGTATTTCGTACTTCGTAATTATTCTTCTTCTCCTTCTTCACTTTTTTCTTCAGCAGTCAGGTAGCCTCTTTCATTTAGAAAATTGAACCACTTGATGACTTTTTTCATGTCGCTATGAAACACTTTATCGCGATCGTAATCTGGTATGATCACTTCAAAATATTTTTGCAATATGCCATGAGAGTCATTTGGTGATGGTATTGGCAATTCTGGTAATTTATCCAGTATGTTTTTAAAAACATCGGCGATGGGGATGGTATCTTCATAGGTATATATGGCTACCGTTTCCATAGGAGTGAACTGATGCTGACGTACCGAGCAAAATTTAGTTTTTCCTGTATCGGGATCAGCCACTATCAATCCATTGGTTTTGGTAGCCAACAATTTGTAAAGCCCTGGAAGACTACTTACTGCTACAATATTTTTGATATTCATAAATACATTTTTGGATTTAGGACTGCAAAGGTAGGCTTTTTAATAGATATACTAGTGCAATGTCGTTGTAGTATGTACAAATGACCTTATGGCCTTTACAACATTTTGACCATCCATGGCTGCTGAGATGATCCCACCGGCGTATCCAGCCCCTTCTCCGCATGGGAACAATCCTAAGATTTCAGGATGCATCAGTGTCTCAGGAAGTCTTGGTATTCTTATAGGCGCAGATGTTCGACTTTCTACCCCTATGATATTGGCTTCATTGGTGAGATACCCTAGCATTTTTTTATTTATTTCTATCAACCCAACCCGAAGCCTATGATACACAAATGATGGTAAGATGCTATGCAAAGGAGATGATATCAGTCCAGGGTTGTATGATGTGTCATTGAGGATGGGCGATAGTTGGCCATTGACAAAATCTTCCACTCGCTGGGCGGGGGCTTTTTGACTACTATCGCTGGCTCGATACATAGCTTGCTCCACATCTGTTTGGAAATCTAAGGATGCAAAAACTCCTGTATATCCATGTGATTCGAGCTCTTCAAGATCTATTGAAGTTACAAAACCAGAGTTGGCAAACGGGCTATCCCTGCGACTCAGCGACATACCGTTGACCACAATTTCGCCCGGAGATGTAGCAGCCGGGACCACTAATCCACCTGGGCACATACAAAACGAAAACACTCCTTTTTGATCCACTTGAGTGACGACACTATAACTGGATGCTGGCAGATTGGGGTCTCGATCAGGTTGGTGGTACTGTGTCTGATCTATAAAATTTTGTTGGTGTTCTATCCTTAGCCCAAGGGCAAATGGCTTAGCTTCTATTTTGATATTTTTGGTGTACAATAATCGGTAGATATCTCTCGCAGAATGTCCTGTAGCCAGTATGGTAGCAGCGCCCATAAAAGCTTCTTCTCCACATCTCACACCAATCATTTGATTATCTTCAATTATAAAATCTGTGACTCTATGATTGAAAATAACCTGACCCCCAAACCTTATGATTGTATCCCGAATATTGGCAATGATCTGTGGCAATTTGTTGCTCCCTATATGCGGATGTGCGTCAGAGAGAATATCGTTTGGCGCACCATGCTCTACTAATAGTTGGAGTACTTTTTCCAGTTTACCCCTTTTGATGGATCTGGTATATAACTTCCCATCACTGTACGTACCTGCCCCTCCTTCTCCAAAACAATAATTGGAATCGGGATGGACTATACCGTCTTGCTGTATCGCTTTGAGATCTCTCCGCCGTTCTTTCACATCTTTTCCACGCTCCAATATGATGGGTTGCAAACCCTGCCCGAGGCATTCCAATGCGGCAAAATATCCTGCAGGGCCTGCCCCTATGATCAAAACTCGTGGATTGGCACTGACATCATTAAATAAAGAGCAGACAGTAGTTGGTGCTACAAATATTTCATCTATATATACGTCGTATCTCAACAAATAGACAGGTTTTTTGCTTCTGGCGTCGATAGATTTTCTGATGAGTTGTATGTGTTTTATCTCATCGGAGTGACTCTTGAGTTGTCGATGTATCAGGGCGTGAATATAAGACACGTCGTCCACCTTATCGGGCAATACTTTGATCTCTATTTGTTTGATCATTTGTCTTTTACTATAATTTTGATTGGATACTCTAAAGGTACAAAGGTAGGTTATGTTTCTATTTTATCGTCGTGGGCAGATCCATAAAGGTGGACTTCATAAGGATAAAGGCCAACGTTTTTCAATGCATTCCTGAACGTGTATTCTACATGCTTGAAAATATTGTCCTCTCTTATATTTCCAGAGCTTCTAAGGAAACAATCATACACAGTAACCGTCAGTATGATGCTAGAAAGTACACACAATATTCTCATAATATCTAAAGTATAAGAATAGCAAATTTACACATAATTATTTTATCATCTGGAAAACATTTATCTTGGGCTTTCGTTTTACTGATCCAATGATTAATATAAAGATATGCTCACAGAAACTATAGACAATTTGCAAATGATAGAAGCTTCGGCGGCGACATTTGCAACACAACACATCTTGCCGCACGTGATGGAATGGGACGAAGCCCAATTTTTTCCTGTTGAAACAATGAAGGCCATGGGTGAGCTGGGTTTTATGGGCGTCCTGGTACCTGTAGAGTACGGTGGCTCTGGACTCGGATATCATGAATATGTGACCATCATCACTGAGATCGCAAAAGTGTGCGGATCTGTTGGTCTAAGCCTTGCTGCGCACAACAGTTTGTGTACAGGTCATATACTTACGTTTGGTAGTGAAGAGCAAAAGAAGAAATACCTTCCTAAACTCGCTTCTGCTCATTGGATAGGGGCTTGGGGATTGACGGAGGCCAATACGGGCTCAGATGCTATGCGGATGAAATGTACCGCTGTCAAAGATGGAGATCATTATATCATCAACGGAGCTAAGAATTGGATCACCCACGGCAAATCCTGTGACGTGGCTGTAGTACTCGCACGCACGGGAGAATTGTTGGATAGTAGAGGTATCACAGCTTTCATAGTGGAAAGAGGTACACCGGGTTTTTCAGGTGGAAAAAAGGAAAATAAACTCGGCATGAGAGCTTCAGAAACGGCAGAAATGATTTTTGACAACTGTAGAGTCCACCAATCTCAGATATTGGGTGATGTGGGTGAAGGATTTATACAATCTATGAAAGTTTTGGATGGTGGCCGAATCAGCATCGCAGCCCTTTCTTTGGGAATAGCCAAAGGTGCCTATGAAGCATCTGTCAAATATGCTAAGGAGCGAGAGCAGTTTGGACAGCCGATTGCCAATTTTCAGGCTATTGCCTTTAAGTTGGCGGACATGGCTACAAAAATTCAGGCAGCAGAATTATTGATACGGAAAGCAGCCCACCTCAAAAATACCAATCAGCCCGTAACCACTGTGTCCGCAATGGCTAAATATTATGCATCGGAAATATGTGTGCAGGTAGCTACGGATTCGGTGCAGATATTCGGAGGTTATGGATACACCAAAGACTTTCCAGTAGAGAAGTTTTTCAGAGACTCCAAGTTGTGCACCATCGGAGAGGGTACTTCGGA
>JBATLS010000380.1:0-2905 GCA_049289435.1 Saprospiraceae bacterium
CATTCGGTCAAACTCTACGAAGGTCAATATGATGATGTAATAGAAGCAGATCGTACCTATTTATCGGCCTTTTCCAATGAAGAATCACGGTATATCTATACAGAAATTATTCTCAATAATTTAGTGATTGATGAAAACTGGCATTGTGAGCTCTTCCTAAAGTTTTATAATGAAAGTAGAGAACTGAAGGGTCAAGTCACCCGGCTGCACAATGTAAAGAAAGAGGATGATATGATCAAGGTGACAGCAGGATGGGGGGCAAATACAAAAGGCTCGTGGAAACAAGGGATATATAGCGTCGAAATTATTATTATGGATACGCTACTGGCCACGGTCGATTTTGAAGTTGGAGAAGAGTTCGTCGAGGGCTTTTCGATCGTTCGACTTCCTGAATTCGCCCCTCCGATGACATCCACAGGCGATATAGAAAGTGCTGACTCATTTGAGCAAGTATTTAGCAAATTGAATGCGCTTATAGGATTAGATGAGATAAAACAAAAAGTGATCGAGCATGCCAAGTATATCGAGTTTTTAAAAATTAGGAAGGACAAGGGTTTCAAGGAGGCAGAAAAAATTAACATTCATTCCGTGTTTATAGGCAATCCGGGTACTGGAAAGACCACTGTAGCCAACATGATGGGCTTGCTTTATAAAAAGATGGGACTGCTCTCCAAAGGTCATGTAGTAGAAGTGGACAGAGTAGATTTGGTAGGGGAGTATATAGGACAAACTGCGCCCAAGACCAAAGAAGTCATCGAAAAAGCTCGTGGAGGAGTCTTATTTATAGACGAAGCTTATGCGCTGGCAAGAAGCAACGACGATTCGAAAGACTTTGGTCGTGAAGTCATCGAAATACTGATCAAAGAGATGTCCAATGGAAAAGGTGATCTGGCAGTCATTGTGGCAGGTTATCCCAAAGAAATGAAAAATTTTATTCAATCCAACCCGGGTTTGAGATCCAGATTTAAGCACTATTTTGAATTTTCTGATTATTTGCCCCAGGATCTGATAAGAATAGCTGAATTATCTGCCATAGAGCGCGAAATCAAATTTTCTACACAGAGCTTTGACATTCTCAAAGAAATCATCACTTCGGCATATCGAGAAAGGGACAAAAGCTTTGGGAATGCAAGATATGTGCAAGACTTGCTCGACAAAACCAAGTTGAATATGGCTATGAGGCTCATGGCTCGAAAACATCCTGTCAAATTGTCAAAAGATGAACTATCTGAAGTTATGGTAACTGATGTGGTGTCACTGAAACCCAGACCAGTGATTGCAAATCCTGAAATACCTGTAGATCAGACCTTGCTGGATGAAGCCATGAGTGATCTTGACAAGCTCATAGGGATAGAAAATATAAAGAGCCAGATCAAAGAAATGGTCAATATGGTAGCTTATTACAGGGAGACAGGCAAACATGTTTTGTCAAGTTTTTCGCTACATACAGTATTTATAGGCAATCCGGGCACTGGAAAAACTACAGTAGCTAGGATACTAACCAAAATCTACAAAGCATTGGGTATTTTGGAGCGTGGACACATCATAGAGACTGATAGACATGGTCTTGTTGGTGAATTTATTGGTCAGACTGCACCGAAAACCAATGAAAAGATAGATGAAGCTTTAGGTGGAGTCCTGTTTATAGACGAAGCTTATGCATTGAGTATTCCTTCGGGTGTGGGCAATGACTTTGGAAATGAAGCCATCCAAACCTTGTTAAAGCGTATGGAAGATTTGAGAGGTCGTTTTTTTGTATTTGTCGCCGGATATCCCGACAATATGCAGAGCTTTTTGAAAGCCAATCCCGGATTATATTCTCGATTTGACAAAACACTAAAGTTTAATGATTATAGTCCAAAAGAACTTGAAGAGATTGCTATTAAAATGATGGAAGAAGAGGGGTATAGATTTTCACCCAAAGCAGCAGCACTCCTGTATGATGTGATGGGTCAATTGTATCGACAAAGAGATAAGTATTTTGGCAATGCCCGTACAGTCCGTAAGATCATCCTTGAACTCATCAAGAATCAGAACCTAAGAGTCGCTGCTATCCCAGCAGAAAAAAGAAAGAAAAACCAATTTCATGTTATTCTTCCGGTCGATTTATCAAATTATTTAGGGTCTGATCGAAGTGAGGGTTTTCAGAAAAGTGTAATAGGTTTTCGGCGTCATGATGAGTGAAATTTTGATCATTTAATCTTTTCTTTAACTTAATACTACCTGTGATTTGAAGGCTTCTTCAAATGCAGCAAATCTTTTGCTCCCATGCTTATTGTTGTTTGGAATCATCCTCTTTTCTATTTCAGAACACCTGACTCCAGTTCAATATATTAGTGCCTGTCTGCCTCTGGCACGGCCTGCCTGCCTCTGGCATGGCCTGTCTGCCTCTGGCATGACAAATAATGGCCTTGCAATCTCTGATTGCAAGTACACAACATATTGCATTCGAAGAATGCAATGCCAATACATGGCTGAAGAAAGAACCAATTGAAAAAAGTGTAATTCTTATGGATTTAAACTGGGAGGAATCAGGTGTTCTGAACTTACCCTAATTTATTTTAATTAACTATTTTGTCAGTATATTGTTTGAGAATGTGTTATTTCAATTCAAAACAATATAGGACAATGATAAATGAGACGCTGGATCCTGAAGATTGGGAGCAAGTTCGGGCTTTGGGACATAGGATGATGGATGATGTCATAGATTATTTAAAAAACATACGCGCCCAACCTGTATGGAAGCCAATACCTGACGATATAAAACAAGTCTTTGATGAGCCACTACCTCAAACAGGTATGTCATCAGAAGAGGTATATGAGCAATTCAAATCAAATGTCCTGCCGTACAATAAAGGAAATATCCATCCGAGGTTTTGGGCGTGGGTACAAGGCACAGGCACGC
>JBATLS010000381.1:0-5860 GCA_049289435.1 Saprospiraceae bacterium
GAATATTCTCAATGGAGGATCCCATGCCGACAATAGCATTGACTTTCAGGAATTTCTGATCATGCCTATCGGTGCAGATCAGTTTTCAGAAGGACTTAGGATGGGTGTAGAAGTTTTTCATCACCTAAAAACAGTATTGAAATCTAAAGGATACTCTACCAATGTTGGCGACGAAGGAGGATTTGCTCCAAATATAAAATCCAATGAAGAAGCTATTGAGATCGTACTGAAATCGATAGAGGCTGCTGGATACCGTCCAGGTATTGACATTATGATCGCCATGGATGCTGCAGCTTCAGAGTTTTACAATGAGAAGGAAAAAGTATATCACTTCCACAAATCAGGTGGTAAAAGATTGAGTAGCGACGAGATGGTGGATTATTGGGCAGGTTGGGTCAATAAGTATCCTATTTTCTCTATTGAGGACGGCCTGCATGAGGATGATTGGGTCAGTTGGTCTAAGTTGACAGCAGCCATTGGCAACAAAGTACAATTGGTGGGTGACGATCTTTTTGTAACCAATACCAAGAGACTCCAAAGAGGTATAGAAACTGAAGCTGCCAACTCCATACTTGTCAAAGTCAATCAGATAGGTTCACTGACAGAAACCATCGATGCGGTCAATCTGGCTACACGCAATGGATTTACCTCGGTAATGAGTCACAGATCAGGAGAGACAGAAGACACAACTATTGCTGATCTTGCAGTAGCACTCAATTGTGGTCAGATCAAAACTGGTTCAGCTTCCAGAAGTGATAGGATTGCTAAGTATAATCAGCTCCTTAGAATAGAAGAAGAACTGGGAGATTCAGCATTTTATCCCGGGAAATCATTGTTGTCTTAAGCATCACCTAAACAGTCTCACATATAACCTAAATATCTATAATATTTTAAGGTTTTAAAACGATTTATTATGGCAAAAGATAAGAAAATAATTGATGACATAGCAGCACTCTTTGGAGTTTCGGCTTCATGGATCAATAAATACACAGTGGTCACAGTCATGTTTATAGTATGGATCAGTTTTTTTGATAAGCACAATATATTTGCTTATCAAAAACTAAAAGGTACTATCTCCAAAATGGAACAGGAGAAAGCTAGGCTCAATGATGAAATAGCTCAAGCCATCAAGGATAAAGAAGATTTGGACAACAATCAGGAAAAATTTGCTCGTGAAAAGCACCTGATGCACTTGCCTGAAGAAGAAATAATATTAATTGAACAAAAAAAGAAATAGACAAACAGATTATGAGCGTATTGGTCAATAAAAATTCAAAAATAATAGTTCAAGGCATCACTGGAAAGGAAGGTACTTTTCATGCCGAACAAATGATAGAGTACGGCACTAATATCATAGGTGGAGTTACTCCTGGCAAAGGAGGTACAGAACATCTGGGAGTACCAGTATTCAATTCAGTGGCTGATGCTGTACAAAAAGCAGGCGCAGACACGTCTATCATATTTGTACCGCCGGGATTTGCGGCTGATGCGATCATGGAAGCTGCTGAGGCAGGTATCAAAGTCATCATATGCATCACCGAAGGTATCCCTGTGCAAGATATGGTCATAGCCAAAGCATATATTGAGAAATATGATTGTACGCTTGTAGGTCCTAATTGCCCTGGTGTCATCACTCCCGATGAGGCCAAAGTAGGCATCATGCCGGGGTTTGTATTTAAAAAAGGTAGAATCGGTGTAGTATCTAAGTCAGGTACACTGACATACGAAGCTGCTGACCAGATTGTCAAAGCAGGTATGGGCATCTCGACAGCCATCGGTATAGGTGGCGACCCCATCATAGGTACACCCACAAAAGATGCAGTCAAATTGCTCATGGAAGATCCAGAAACTGATGGCATCGTCATGATAGGTGAGATAGGAGGTAATTATGAAGCACAAGCTGCCAAGTACATCCTGGAGACGGGTAATAAAAAACCAGTTATTGGATTTATCGCTGGACAGACTGCACCTAAGGGTCGTACTATGGGTCATGCAGGCGCAATAGTTGGTGGTCACGACGATACTGCCGAAGCCAAAATGAAAATCATGGCAGAATGTGGAATACATGTAGTGCACTCTCCTGCTGATATTGGTACTACTATGGCTATGATACTGAAAAAGTAAGAAGCTGTCCTTTCTTCACTTGTACTCTATTTTTAGTATTGATAAGATTAAAATGTATTGGTGAGCCATTCATTCCAACCCATTATTGATATCAATGAACTTTGGTTTTGAACTAATACCAAGAGTAATCGTCTGAAAATGGGTATTAACGTAGTTCAGAGTCCAGTTTTTTGGCATGTTTGTCTTATCTTTGCCATTCTTATTATTTTGTAAATCTGATACGACATGCTTTTACCGGACGAAAACCAACTCAAACAATTTATCATAGACGGCCTATATGAGGATGTCAGAGATGGCGATCATACATCACTTGCTTGCATACCCTCTAAGGATAGGAGTAAGGCCAAACTTCTTGTAAAAACAGAAGGTGTCCTGGCAGGGGTGGCTGTCGCAGAAGCTATATTCAGACATGTGGATCCAACAATGGAAATGACCATTTATAAAAATGATGGCCAGGATGTAATCTATGGTGACGTGGCCTTCATAGTCGATTGTAATACTCAGGCATTACTCAAAGCCGAACGACTGATCCTCAATACGATGCAGAGATTGAGTGGAACTGCTACTCTCAGCAGTAGATTTGCATTCGAGGTTGAGGGTCTTCCTGTCAAAATACTTGACACCCGCAAAACCACGCCACTCATGAGATTTCTGGAAAAATGGGCGGTCAAAGTAGGTGGTTGTCATAATTATCGTATTGGACTTTATGACTGGATCATGATCAAAGACAATCATGTGGACGCTTGTGGCTCTCACACTAAGGCGATAGATGAAGTACATAAGTATCTTCAAAAAAATAATCTCGAACTTGGTATTACTGTAGAAGTGAGAAACCTGGTTGAACTACATGAGGTATTAGATAAAGGAGGCATCACCAGAATCATGCTCGACAATTTCGAATTACCGATACTGGCTGAAGCCGTAGCCCACGTCAATGGTCGTTTTGAGACTGAAGCCTCCGGTGGTGTCAGTTTACAGAGTGTCCGCAAAATAGCTGAAACCGGTGTAGACTTTATCTCAGTCGGAGCACTCACACACTCTGCTGGCTGTCTGGATCTAAGCCTCAAAGTGATCAAAGAATCATAGTCATGAGCCGTATTGAAAAAATACTCCATTACTTTCCCGAGGTGCCTCTCCCCGTGATGGTTTCAGAAGAACATTTGCCGGAATATGAAGCTGAGGCTGATCCATTTCCACAAGTATTTATTGATGAAGTGTTGCTTGAATGGGAAAAAGAAGCAGACGAATATACCGAGTTTATCCCATGTTTCAGCATACCAAAAGAAGAAAATTTTTATGGGGTGGTATATTGGAAAGCAAGTTTACTAAGATATGATTTCATTCTGGTGACATTAGACCTCAAAGGTCAGCTGATTAATAAAAAATCTATTGCCAGCACTATTGTTGATGGTATCATCGTCAAAAAATCGGTGGCTTCCATTGAGCAAGATCTCATTATCAATATCGTGGCAGGTCAGACCCTAGATGGTGAAGAATACGACGCATTGCTTTCCAAAGCATATTCCATGGAAATACTTCCTACAGGGGAGATCATTTTTGATATGGATTCATTGAGTGAACATTAAAGTTTTAACATATATTTACACTCAATAAACTAAAATGTGCTAAAAACCGTTCCTTACTTATGATAAACAATCGACATGAGTAGAAAACCAAGGCAATTGAAGGAAAAAGACCTTCAAATCCAAATAGAAAAATTACTTACAAAAAATCCGAAAAACCGATACAACCTACACCAGATCTCCCGAAAACTAAATGTTGCCAATCCTCCTGAATCTATCAAGAAGGTATTGGAATCTTTGATCAATGAAGGTAAAGTTGTTCAGTTGGGTGAGGACAGATACAAGTGGGAAATGTACAATCAAAATACCCGCTCTCGTGGCAATGGTAAAAATGAAGATCAGATCCTTTATTCAGGTATAGTAGATATGACCAGATCAGGCGCTGCATATATCATACATTCAGAGTCTGTTGAAGATATATATGTTCACTCCAAAAATCTAAAAGGAGCACTCCACAAAGATGAAGTGACGGTATCCGTAAGTGTAAGTAAATCCCGCCGCAGACCGGAAGGACGTGTAGTCTCTATCGAAAAGAGAGCATTGACACGGGTCATAGGGCATATCCGGATTTTTAATAATTATGCCATTTTGACGCCTGACAATTCAAGGATATATCCTGAAGTAGTGGTACATCATGACGATACTATGTCTTGCAATGATAATGACAGGGTCGTCGTGGAGATTGTTACCTGGGGACGGGGTCAAAACAAAGGGATTTGGGGCAAAGTGATCAAGGTGCTCGAAGATATTTCGGATGTAGAGATGAATATGCTATCCATTTTGTTTTCCAATGGGTTTGATCCAGAATTTACACCTGAAGTTTTATCAGAAGCTGAGCAAATAACAGGTGATATTACTGAATTGGAAATATCAAAGCGTAGAGACTTCAGAGATATTGTCACATGTACCATCGATCCATTGACCGCCAAAGATTTTGATGACGCACTTTCATATCGGGTACTGGAAGATGGAAACATAGAGATCGGAGTACATATAGCTGACGTTACCCATTTTTTGCAAGAAGGAACAGAGCTTGACAATGAAGCATACAAGCGATCTACATCAGTTTATCTGGTAGATAGGGTCTGTCCCATGCTCCCCGAAAAACTGAGCAATGACCTATGTTCGCTCAATCCGCATGAAGATAAATTTACTTTTTCGGCAGTGTTTGTGTTTGATAAGTCAATGAATATTGTCAATGAATGGTTTGGTAAAACGATCATCCACTCCGACAGACGGTTTACTTATGAGGAAGCTCAGGAAAGAATAGAATCCAAAAAAGGAGAACATGCTGACATCATCAATGCCATGAACGATGTCGCCAAACACCTTCGTGCGCAACGATATAAAGAAGGCTCTATTAGTTTTGAATCTGATGAAGTACAGTTTATACTTGATGACGAAGGACTTCCACAGGGCATGTATGTAAAAGCACGACAAGAAGCGCATATGCTGGTAGAAGACTTTATGCTATTGGCCAATAAAAGAGTGGCGACTTACATATCTAAAAAAGCAAAACCTGAGATTCCGTTTATATTTAGGATTCACGATTTACCCAATCCAGAAAAACTATCAGACTTTTCACTATTTGCATCAGAACTTGGTTTCAAATTTCTGATGGACAAACCGGAACAAATCGCAGAGTCATTTAATCGTCTGGCCATAGCAACCAAAGAAAATCCACTACTTAAACTATTGGAACCATTGGCCATTCGAACTATGGCAAAAGCGGTGTATTCTACGGAAAACATCGGCCATTACGGTCTTGGTTTTGAATATTATACACATTTTACTTCACCTATCAGGCGTTACTCCGATGTGCTGGTACATAGAGGATTATTCAAAAATCTTCAGCAAGTGTCGCGTGAGGACAAGGAAAAACTGTAACAAAAAGCAAAACATATCTCTGATCAGGAAAAGAAAGCATCCGAATCTGAAAGAGAATCGAACAAGTATTTTCAGACATTGTATATTTCCAGATTTATCGGTCATGAATTTGACGGCGTAGTCTCGGGCATCATAGAAAAAGGCATTTTCATAGAACTGGTAGATAGTAAAGTAGAAGGCTTGGTGACTTTCAGCAGTATGGGCGAAACTTATCAAGTTCCATCCAGTAGAATGAAGGCAAAATCAAGACTTTCAGGAGATGAGAT
>JBATLS010000382.1:0-4421 GCA_049289435.1 Saprospiraceae bacterium
AAGTTGGATGAGATATTGTTTCATACTGGTATATCCGTCTAAAGTGAGAGAGCTATAAGGTAGCGATGCGCCAAAAGGAAGCATCATATTCTGCAATACCCAGCCCTTCATGGTACCCGCTTTGATGCGAGCATTATGTATGGGCTTCCATATTTCCTTTTCAACTTTGTCGTGATCTTCATTTGTTTTACCTTTTGGTATGCTGAAATAATTATAAACAAATATTTTTGTAGTTTCTTTGTAATCTTCAGCCCATACCTGATCATTGACAACCCAGATCTCATTTTTAACCAAAGTTCTGATCTCATCAGTTCTAAGTACCAGATCGATTTCATCGATGGTAAGTAAGGATTGCCAATTTTCGGGCATGTACGCTTCGTCATATGAAGAGGCAAATTGAGTTTCCCCCAAATATGAATTTCTGGTGACATAATTGTATTTAACATCGGCTCCCGAAGGCGAAATCACTTCAGTAAGAGACCAGGCATCGAGTTTACCAGCCTTTTTTTTGGCCATATGCAATTTTTTCCAAGCTTTTTCCAATTTGATATAATCCTCTTGTTTCTCAGGAGCGACCTTCATGTATGCATATTCATTGTATCGGACTTGTTCTGGATTCTGTCCAAAATTTGGTGTCAGATATAAGCAAAATACACAGCACAAAAATGAAATTCTTGTTTTCATAATAATATATTTAGTGGGTTAAAAAATAAATTCTTGGCTAAATTGATGTTTAAAAAGATTCGCAGACACAATATAACACATTTATTTTGCAAAATATAATTGTAACAATAATATATATGGTTACTGGTAGATTGTTACTCAGATGGTATTATTATTGAATGAGTGTATGGAATAAAATATTGTATTTTAATGGCTGGTTTTATGCCAAATCAATCGTTTTCTTAGATTAACAAAACCCAGTGCTAATCAAAATTACAGCGATTCCAAAACTGTAAGTACACGCAGCATGGATGTATCATGGTAATAAGTTAGATTTTCTACACCCACATTTTTTTGCCCAATGCAAAAGATACATCTATACCAAAGTGTGTACCCAAAGATGGTGGGTGGTAAAATAAATGGTTTTCATCAGAATGTTGCAATTGCCGTTTTATTTTCTCAACAAATCTCAAGGCCAATCTGTGTTTGATTGGTGTCCCGATGTGGCAAGTGGACTTGATGTCTGTCTCGATCCAACATATTGTTCCAGCTCTTGGCGGTCATATGAAGTAGCACTACGTACTGTGCAGAAGGTAAAAATATTTTTCATGCTCTATTACGTTGATAATGCAATGATTACATGGCAGAAGGAGAAGAAATGATCTAATTTTGTTTTGGGATGTTAGGTATATATGTAATTTTACACATTGTAATCATTCTTCATATCTTCAACACGTCAAAACAACCTAAAATGAGACAGCACCTAAAGATATTTATCATCATTTTCATCATAGGTTGTAGCACTAAAAAGACGGAGAGTGTCACATATGATGTAGGACAGATTAAAACTCCGATGGGTGAGATGTTATTTAGTTTTTCTGACCACACTCCCAATCACAAAGCCAGTTTTATGAAGCTGGCGAGCGAACATTATTGGGATACCCTTACCTTCAACCGTGTGATTAAAGATTTCGTCATTCAGGGAGGATGTCCGGATACTCCAGCTGGATTTGGCGATTCGCCTTATCTTCTCGAGCCAGAGTTTCATGACAGTCTCAGACATGTATATGGCGCAGTAGGTATAGGCCGGGATGGTAATCCTGAAAAATTGTCTGCAGGATGTCAGTTTTATATTGTTCACAATAAGGCCGGGATTCCTCGATTGGATGGTAATTTCATGATCATTGGTCAGGTATTCAAAGGTTTAGAGGTGTTGGATGCTATTGGAGTGGTGGCTACTGATACTTTGGATAAGCCCTTGATTCCAGTGCCATTAGAAGTAAATATTTTGAAAATGACAGATGAAGAGCTTATAGATGGGGGATTCCAGCATCCAAAAATAAAAAAAGAGTGATTTGTTGCTAAGCAATGGTAAATCTATAGCATAAAGTATTAAATTTACAAGCTTAAACTCCGATATTAAATTGTACCTTAGTTTTTTTATTCGTGTAATAAATCTGATTATTTGGAATCTATTATATATCTTCAACTTGTACTCAAAATATTACTCATACACACGGTCTTAAGTAAAGGGGATCATTTGCCTGCATTACACCATCTTAACACACCAAGCATGGTTGAAATATGTGATAATGCACTAGATGATGACAACGACGGCCTAATAGATCTAAATGATGACGACTGTACATGCAAGATCATACAACCCATATCGTACATTCCAAATCCATCATTTGAAGATAAAAATTGTTGTCCTTCTGACCGCAGTCAGCTCAATTGTGCCAATGCGTGGATTCAGGCATCCCAAGCCACGACGGATTACCTCAATACCTGTGGATGGTTGGGCTGGCCTGAGTTTCCACCTCCACGTCCTTTTCCCGATGGTGATGGGATAGTGGGATTCAGAGACGGTAGAGTGTCTGGGGGAAATGGTAATTCAGAACCAGGATGGAAAGAATATGCAGGGGCATGTTTGCTGAGGCCATTGAAAGCCAATACTCAATACCTCATAGAGTTTGACTTAGGATTTGTAAACAGCCTTAGATCGCCGCCCATCAATATTACTTTTTTTGGCACCACCGATTGTATTAACCTACCATTTGGAAAAGGCAATGACTTTTTCGGGTGTCCAACTAATGGTCCTGGATGGATCAATCTTGGCTCTACACACATTTCAGGAAATGACCAGAATACGTGGGTGAAATCATCTATTTCCATCACACCCAAATCTGATATTGCTGCTATTGCTATTGGCCCTGATTGTCCTAATGTATCCACATCTGTCAGTCTATATTATTATTTTGACAATTTGGTATTGGCAGAGTTTGCCGACTTTCAGTTTAAGATCACAGGTACGGATCAAGTATGTTCGCAATCATTTTTATTGACCCTGCCTGACAGGCAGGGATTGACCTATCAGTGGTATAAGAATGGCATTGCTTTAATAGGAGAAAAATCTCCTAAGATCTCAAAAATGTATGGAGAAGGCAATTATCAAGTCAGGGTGTTGGATGGAGTCAATTGCAACTTATCTGGCATCTATGAATATGTCAAGCCAGTCATCACCAACAGTGTAGTCAAATACATTTGCAAGGATGCTGGTTTTCAGTTTGGAAATAAATTGCTGAAATCAAGCGGTATATATAAAGATTCTTTCAAAACAAGCTACAACTGTGATAGTCTGGTGACGGTAGATCTAAGGGTTCTTGGCGAACTTCGAGATACAGTGAGTGCAAAAATATTTGAGGGTGAGACTTACAAAATTGCGAAGCAATCCATAAAAGCTGCCGGACAATACCAATTGAACTTAACTTCATCGATAGGGTGTGACAGCCTGGTAGTATTGATTCTGGAATATTTTCAAATTTATTTCCCCAATATTTTCTCTCCAAATGATGATGGGGTGAATGATATATTTACTGTCTTTGACAAAGAAGGGCTCATCGACCATGTGGAATTTTCTATATACAACAGATGGGGTGATTTGGTACATACTGGCCATCAATGGGACGGAACCTCCCACAAAGGGCCAATAAATCCAGGTGTGTTCACTTACATTGTTAAGCTCAGACTTAATACCGGAAATGAACGACTATTTTCAGGATCGGTCACATTGATCAGGTAGCAATGTCGTCCGATCTTACATACAGATAGGTGACTGTGTTATATATTTCGGACGCTGGTGATTTCGATGATTATTTAGCTTATTCCACCTATGGTTTATTGTGTAACTAAACCGACACATCGATCTCACCATTCAGACTCGTAAACACTAAATAAACAGCATATGTGTGCCTGCCCCTGAGCCTTGCTTGTAAAACTCGCCGACTGTGAGTACACCATCTAATTCTTCAAATAGGTCTTCCTTTTCGTAATGGAACATATCCATGGCCAGTTTACAAGCCCACAATTTTACACCTGAAGCAGAGAGAATCTCTAGAAATTCGCGTACATCAGGCATATCTAATTTTTCCATTTCTTTTTTCATCATCGACGTAGCCAGTGCTTCCATACCTGGCAATCCGCCCAACATCGTGGGCATGTGCATGGCAGGGTTACCCACCGTAGCTATGTGCAAATGATCTAATTTTTTATTGTGAACAGCTTCTAAGCCAAAAAATGTAAAAAATATTTCGGCTTCTATTCCTTCCATCCTGGCACCATTGGCCAATACAAAGCAAGCATAGACATTCTCTAGTGTAGCTTTTGATAGGATGATCATCATTTTTTTGATTGTGCCATTGTCTTCCATTTTATTATTTTTATTTTGTGATTGTTAAATACAACTTACTGGTTTTGGG
>JBATLS010000383.1:0-1570 GCA_049289435.1 Saprospiraceae bacterium
AAGTTGGATCATTTTGGCATCTACCATAATGAGCAAAAAAAATATACCCATAAACTTAGGATCATCAAACGGCTATTTTGACAGATCAAATTCTTAGCATTATTACCAAAATTTAACGCAAAAGAAAGGTTATAATGGTAAATATTGGTGTGATCATATTGCTATAACCCTGATCAACTCATAAACAAATAAACAAATAAACATTACCGAACTTTAAACTTCCACCACCACGCCAATGCCAAAGAAGACAATAAATGCCAGATGCTCCACCATGCTGCGATCAAAGCCATACCACCAAGACCATCAAAAAAATTGAATATCAAGATCAAGGCCAATCCTGAATTTTGTATCCCCGTCTCAATACTGATGGCTCTACAATCATTGACAGTAAGTCTCAGTATTTTTTCTGACCAATAATATCCTATGACCAATGCTAATCCATTGTGCACCAGTACGATGAAAAATACAATATAAACATAATTATATAAATTGTCCAAATTGCCTGATACTGCAGCGATGACAAATCCAATGAATATCAAAAAGCTGACCTTCTTCACCACCCCTTTGATTTTACAGGTCAATACCGGTAGATAAGTTGTAAATAAAAACCCAATTGCTAAAGGGATCAAGATCAGTTGACCAATGGTAGAAAGCATATCTAAAAAAGCAATATCAAAAGGAGGATATTCATCTCCGGACAGGGGCAACAGTTTTTTGAGATTTCTAAATATAAATGGTGTGCTGACTGCACACATGACTGTTGTCACCATCGTCAGCACTACGGACAATGCTGCGTTGGCACCTGCCAGATGAACCGCATAATTGGATACATTGCCGCCTGGACACGCAGCAATCAGTATCATACCCAATGCCAAACTATAGTCAGGTCTGATCAGATATATCAGCCCAATAGTGAGCACTGGTAATAGTATCCATTGTGAGACCATACCCCCTATCACCGCTTTAGGTTGTTGGATGATGTATTTAAAATCTGATAATTTCAGCTCCAGAGCTACACCAAACATCAGAATACCCAGACATACGTTGAGTACCAATATCTGAGTATGGTCAAAATTGATGATGATATGGTCTAAATCCTGAGTCATTGCCAGCAAAAGTAAGTAAATAATTTATGCAGCGTAAAATTTCGTCCATAGATATTGCAGAATATTTGCTCCAATAATCTTGTATTGACACCAAGATTGTTAATGAATTGCTAAATACAAACACATATTGATTTTCTTTTGCAACAAGAAGTTCGGAAATTCAGTTTATTCTATAATTTTGCCTTTCGAATTTTAATCAGGGCATTATACATCATTAAAAATCGAAATATCATCGAATAATTATTAAAACTTAAAAGAATGAACATTATTAAAAAATTTAATTTGTTTTTATTGCCATTGTTGTTGCTGGTGTCTTGCGGAGCTATGAAAGGAACGGTCATCTCAGGTACCATCAGCGGTGCTGAAAATATGACTGCTTATCTGGATGTCGCTTCATTGACACAGGAGAGTGCAATTTTATTGCAAGAAAAAATAGGGGCTGATGGTACATTTAAAATGTCACT
>JBATLS010000384.1:0-1643 GCA_049289435.1 Saprospiraceae bacterium
CAGATCAAAGCATTTTTTGAAGTTCATAGTGATCCCGATAGCTATCGGGAATGGACAAGAAAAAAGCTGAAGATATGTGTTTCAATGACTTGCAAAGGAATTAACAATATGTTTTTAAATCACTTCAATACCTGAATACCTACAATAAAATCCTATTATGGCTCATAACCAAGTTCATTATAGATATTTAGGTAATAGTATTTTTTTATCCGAAAAATCACCATGACTAAAATCAACTCACATCTATGGTAAGCCTACACAATCAACTTTTCCACAATGGAGATGATTTCTTTCTCCTCCATTTTAGCTTGATGTAGCATATGATCAGCTTTTCCGAGTGCTTTAGTGACATATGCCTTATCTTCAAAACCACTGCAATTGATTCGTACGTTGAGGGCAGCACCTTCTACGGCTGTACGGGCACATAAAGCACCTACACCAGCATCTGAGATAGAGTTCTTATTACCATTTTCAACCATGGACTTGAGTAATTTCATAGATTCAAGACATATTTGCATCACTTTTAGCGGCACTTCTATAGCACCTATGGTGGCTGTATGCATGGCTTGCTTTCTGACTACCTTATCTTTGTCTGTGGATTTGGGCATTTGGAGCGCATCCATGATTTTGTTGAAAGCTTGGGTGTCAGCATCTACCAGATGGAGTAGCATATTTTTGAGTCTTTGCCCCTCTGCGGCCACATCAGAAAAATATGCTATCTGGTCATCCCAACCCACTTTATGAGCACTAAGATTGGCCACCATAGTGCCAAGTGATACACCTAGTGCTCCTACATAAGCGGAGATACTCCCTCCTCCCGGTGCAGGACTTTCAGAAGCTGTTTCGTCGGCAAAGTCGATCAGTGATTTTTGTACAAGTGGATGAGTCACTTTATCATCATTCAGTAGATATTCGATGACTTTTTTGGACGGGTCAAATGGCGATAGTTCATCCAATCCAAGCGTCCTGACAGCTATATGGATGAGTTCTTTTTCCGAAATGCCTCCAGACCTTTTTTGCTGTTTAAGAAAGTATTTTGCAGCATCGATCAGCACAGATTTGGGTACTAATCCTACCAATTCAGATCCCGTAACTCTCATACCACGAGCCTGAGCACTCTTGCAGCATTCATCAAAGGCTATGTGCAATGGTGTTTCCTGAATATTGGTGAGATTCATAGATATCTGTGCGATGCCGTACTCTGCTATATACCAGCCTATTGCTTTGACTGACTTGCATGCTCCGGGAATTCGTACTGGCTCGCCATGAATATCCAGGATGTTTTTGCCTTTTGCATCGGTTTTGATACGTCCATTTTCTCTTACATCAAAGGCCACAGAGTTGGCTCTGCGTACTGATGTGGTGTTGAGATTTACATTGTATGCCACCAGAAAATCTCTGGCACCTATGACCGTAGCTCCAGCCCTCTCATTCATGATGCTAGTTCCATAATCGGGTGTCCAATTTGGGTCTCTGAGTTTGGTAGCAAGGCCTTCGTACTCTCCCGATCGTATGGTAGCCAGATTTTGCCTGTCTGGTTTGGTCGCCGCTGATTCGTACATATATACCGGGATACCCAGTGTTTCGCCTACTCTTTTTCCAAGTCGGTGGGCAAAAGCAACTGTCTCTTCCATAGTAATACC
>JBATLS010000385.1:0-5705 GCA_049289435.1 Saprospiraceae bacterium
TGAAAATGAAATTTTATATCAATCTGAATTACAAGCACTTACATATCATTTTAACATACGTTTTTAAATGACTTCATCAAAAGTTTATTTCATCTGTTTATTTTTTTAATTGGCATTCTCTGAATGCTTGTTTAAAGAAGCCAGATGGAATTCGCATGAAAATAATCATCACGGTTTGTGTGTTACTACTCATGCTCATTTCATCTTTTCTAAACATTGACTTCTTCGGTGTTGGGAGCAAAAATATATTTCCCACATAAACATATATGGTTAGGCTATTTATTTTTTAACCTTCTACAATAGGCGAACCATACATCTACAACTGATTTATTTAGCTCATTTCAACGAAAAATATTTAACTAATGTCAATATCTCCATATTTCTTTTTACTTTTGACAATGCGTGCAAATATGCATGGTTTAGAATTTTATAACCATTTATACCAATCTTATGAAATCAGTTTTTCAGATTTTCCACTGTATTATTTTTATCCTTATTTTTTCGAGCCTAAGTATATCTCAAACTATACCGACACCCAAAGAGCATTTTGGATTTGAAATTGGGGACAGTTATCACTTAGCTACTTTCACACAAACAGAAGCCTATTTCAAAAAAATAGCTGCCGCTTCTCCTCGGGCTAAACTAACCATCATAGGCAAGACAGAGGAAGGACGTGATCAGTTTATGATGATCGTCACCTCACCTGAAAATCATAAAAGACTGGAGCATTACAAATCCATCTCTCAAAAACTAGGTAATCCTGATGGAATAAGTAATGATCAGGCAAGGGCTATGGCCAATGAGGGAAAAGCTGTCGTGTGGATTGACGGTGGATTGCATGCTACAGAAACGGCAGCTACCCACCAACTTATCCAATCAGCGTATGTACTCTTATCGAGCAATGATCCTGAAACTAATCGGATCATGGATAATGTGATCATACTGATGACCCACGCCAATCCTGATGGACAGGAGCTAGTTAGCAACTGGTATATGCGAAACCCAGTGCCAGAGAAAAGATCACTTCAGGGAGTACCTCGACTATACCAAAAATATGTAGGCCACGACAATAACAGAGACTTTTATATGCTCAATATGAAGGAATCACAAAATATAGCCCGACAACTATTTATAGACTGGATACCCCAAATCATGTACAACCACCATCAGTCAGGCCCTCCGGGATCTATAGTTGCTGGTGCCCCATATCGGGATCCGTTCAATTATGTCATCGACCCATTGATCATATCTGGGCTTGATGCCATAGGCGCAGCCAATCAAAATAGACTGAATGCTGAAGACAAACCCGGATATACAAGCAAAAGTGGATCTGTATTTTCTACTTGGTACAATGGAGGTCTGCGTACTACGACATATTTTCACAATATGTTGGGATTGCTCACAGAAATCGTGGGTAGCCCCAATCCTTCAGACATACCATTAGTCACCCAGCGTCTGATCCCCAATGCTGCCACACCAAATCCGATAGTGCCACAAAAATGGTTGTTCAGACAAAGTATAGACTACTCAGTATCACTCAATTATGCAATGCTTGACTATGCTGCCCGAAATAGAGATCAGCTTTTGTACAATATTTACAAGATGGGTATGAACTCTATAGAGAGAGGCAGCAAAGATTATTGGGCACTCACTCCTTCCAAAATAGATAAGATGAATCAACTGATCAAAGATGGTCAGAAAAAGCAAAATCAAGGCGAACAAGGAGCCGAAGAAGAAATGCAATGGTGGAACCGGCCTACTCCATCTAAAAAATATTATGATTCTGTGATGACAGATCCTGCCCTTCGAGATCCTAGGGGATTTATCATACCATCAGACCAGCCTGATTTTGCGACGGCTGTGACTTTTCTAAATACATTGATAAAAACTGGAGTCATCGTGCACAAAGCAAATATGGACTTTACTGTCAATGGTAAAAAATATCCTGCCAACTCATACATAGTCAAAACCAATCAAGCATTCAGACCTCATGTGCTCGACCTTTTTGAGCCTCAGGATCACCCTAATGATTTTCAATATCCTGGTGGCCCCCCTGTGCCACCTTACGATGCTGCGGGGTGGACATTGGCTTACCAGATGGGTGTACAATTTGACAGAATCATGGATGGATTTGACGGACCTTTTGAAAAGAATCCTGTCGGTCAAGTACTAAAACTCGAAGCTAAGCTTCCAGAAACATCAAAAGCTAAGGCTTATCTTTTTGATGCCGGGACCAATGGATCATTTAAAGTAGTCAATGCGCTCCTAAAAAACAATATAAATGTCTATAGGACCACCAAAGAAATATCTAATACTAAAAGTACGATAGGTTCTTTTGTAGTACCTGTCGATGCCAAAACAAGGTCAATCATCGCTGCGAGTACAGCTTCCATCCAACAATCACCCGAAGTATTGAACGAGTTTCCTACATCTGTCCACAAAATACTTCCGGCCAGAATAGCTTTGTGGGACATTTATGGTGGATCGATGCCATCTGGATGGATCAGATGGCTAATGGAGCAGTTTGACTATCCAATAAGTCTTATTTATGCAGATGATATAGATAAAGGCAATTTAAAAGCAAATTATGACGTCATTGTTTTTGTCGGGGGCTCTATACCTGGAGTGACAGGCGGGTCAGGCAGATCTCAAGCTATCCCGAAGGCTGACTCTATCCCCGCAGAATACAGACATACTTTGGGTCGAATTTCAGTGGACAAATCCATACCCGAACTTCGCAAATTTATGGAAGAAGGTGGAAATATAGTCACTATTGGATCTGCTACCAATCTGGCATATCATCTCAAATTACCAGTGTCCAATGCACTTATGGATGTGGTCAACGGCGAAAATAAGCCATTGCCACGAGATAAATATTTCACACCAGGCAGCATCCTTAAAGTCCATATAGACAATAAAAATGCTGCCGCTTGGGGTATGGGAGCAACATCAGATGTATATTTTGACGAAAGTCCGGTATTTGATATCAGTCCATCCGCACTATCGAAGCAAGAGATCGTGCCTCTGATGTGGTTTGGTAAAGAAAAGCCTCTTAGAAGCGGATGGTCATGGGGTCAATCATATCTTTTGGGCAAAGTCACTGGGTTCATGGCTCAGGTAGGAAAAGGAAAGCTCTATGCCTACGGTCCTGAAATTACATTCAGAGCACAATCACATGGCACCTTCAAACTGCTGTTCAATCAATTATATAATGTAAAATTTGAAGCGACAAAAATCAAATAAAATGGATGTTTTAAAAATGAGTGGATACAGAGTGATCTCAAATCTTGAATATTTTATATTGAGGCTTGATCACAAGCTCACTTCATACGCTATAAATGTCCGTTTTAACAAAATGCCCAAAAATCGATTGTTCGACAAATTTTATCGTTGTATCTTTGTCCATGTCTGTTTGCATTCTTAAATTGTTTTCTGTTAAGGGCATTTTCGAGGCGTTGTGTCTTCAACTCCCTAAAATTTCTATCATTACTGACTAACTCTTTTGAAAAATATTAGAAAAACAATCCATCATTTATGAACATAGCATTGATAGGTTACGGAAGAATGGGTAAAGCCATCGAAGAAATAGCATTGAGAAGGGGCCATACGATTACCTGCAAGATATCCAGTCAAAATTTAACTGATTTTAACCCTCGTCTGCTCCAATGGGTAGATGTAGCTATTGAGTTTTCCACTCCTGATGCGGCATTCAATAATATTGCCCAATGCATTGATATAGGCGTTCCTATCATATCTGGCACCACAGGCTGGCTCAACCGAAAAGTTGAAATAGACAAAATGTGTATAGAAAAAAATGGTACCTTCTTGTATGCATCCAATTTTAGTTTGGGGGTCAATATGTTTTTTGAGATGAACAAAAAGTTGGCAAAACTGATGAATAAGTACGAAATTTATGATGTTGAAATCAAAGAGATTCATCACATTGCCAAACTGGACCAGCCTAGTGGTACTGCCATTACCATTGCAAAGGACATCATCGAGCATTTGGATCGGAAAAAAGTTTGGACCATTACCCACCCTAGAGATAAACATTCAAGAAACCTGTTTATAGAGTCAGTAAGAGAAGACCCTGCACCTGGAACTCATATGGTCAAATATTCATCAGATATAGATGATATTGAGATCATACATACAGCGCACTCCAGGACAGGATTTGCCACTGGGGCAGTCCATGCAGCAGAATGGATATTTGGCAAAAAAGGTATTTATGAGATGAAAGATGTATTGGAACTTTGATCAGATCGCTGGCAATATGCTTTTACATACTCGATGAGTCAACGCTTTCTTTGATCACACAATTAAAGAAACCCACTTTATATATCACATGATCACACAAAAGACCATACAGGAAGTCATTCAATCTGCTCGGGTAGAGGAGGTGGTCAGCGATTTTGTCAATTTGAAAAGAAATGGTGCAAATCTAAAAGGCAATTGCCCGTTTCACGATGAAAAAACACCGTCCTTTATTGTCTCTCCATCCAAAAATATATATAAATGTTTTGGGTGTGGGAAAGGTGGTGATCCCGTGAGATTTATCATGGATCACGAGAAAATGAGTTTTCCTGAATCTATCCGTTTTTTGGCAGAAAAGTATAAAATAGACATAGAAGAAACGGAAAGCTCTGCTGACGAAAAGGAGAAAAAACTCGTCACTGACTCTCTATATATTGTAAATGAATATGCCAAAGAATATTTCATTGATGTCCTCTTCAACCGGTCAGAAGGCAAAAATATAGGATTGAGCTACTTTAAGGAACGCGGATTTAGAGAGTCCACGATCAAACTGTTTGAGCTAGGATATGCAACGGAAGAACGCGACGAATTTACAAAAAAAGCAGTTGATAAAAAGTTTAATATTGAGTATCTCCATAGTTTAGGCTTGACTACCAAGTCTGATTATGATTTTTTCAGAAGCAGAGTCATGTTTCCGATTCACAATGTCAGTGGTAAGATAGTAGCTTTTGCTGGCAGGACCTTATCGTCCGACAAAAAGGTACCTAAGTATATCAATTCGCCTGAGTCAGAGATTTACAATAAGCGAAGTGTCTTATATGGGCTGTATTTTGCAAGGGATGCCATCAGGAAAGCCGATGAATGTATCTTGGTAGAAGGTTATACTGATGTCATCACTTTGCATCAGGGGGGCATACAAAACGTAGTAGCATCGTCAGGCACGTCTCTCACAAAGGAGCAAATACAGCTGATACAACGATTTACTCCAAATATTAAAATCCTATATGATGGTGATCCTGCAGGGATAAAAGCAGCACTTAGGGGGCTCGACCTTGTCTTGGAAGCCAATATGAATGTCAAGTTGGTGTTATTGCCTGATGGGCAAGACCCTGATTCGTTTCTTGCGCTAAAAGGTAGCAGTGAATTTGTGGATTATTTGGAAATCCATCAAGAAGATTTTGTTTTTTTCAAAACCAGAGTATTGCTCCAGGAGTCAGGCAATGACCCAATACAAAAAGCTGGTACAATCAGGGACATAGTCAATTCTATTGCTAAAATTCCAGATACTTTTAAGCGGACACTGTATATTCGGCAATGTAGCGCAATGCTCGAAATGAGCGAACCAATCCTTGTGGACGAAGTCAATAAAGTCATAAAATCTGACCTAAAGAATAAAAAATTTAATGAAAGACTCCCTGCACAAGCATCACCTAATGCCCAGGAAGACGACT
>JBATLS010000386.1:0-3706 GCA_049289435.1 Saprospiraceae bacterium
ACTACACGTAGGTGCACAAGGTACGCACGAGCCACCACAGTCTATACCCGTCTCATTGCCATTTTTGATGCCGTCACTACACGTAGGTGCACATGGTACGCACGAGCCTCCACAGTCTATACCCGTCTCATTACCATTTTTGATGCCGTCATTACATGTGGGCTGCTGTGTAGTCCCAGATGTTTTATAACCTTTGATCACCACGGCATCTATATATACCAAATCAGTTTGATCACCAGCATCACTTTGAAACCTAAATTTAGAAGTTGCGGAAAGTGGTCCGCTTAATTTTGCTTTGGTAGTATATGTTTGATTATTATTAAAGTCAACATCAAAAGTGTAAGTTTTAATGGTAGTCCATGAAGTACCATCATGGTATAAAAGCCAAAAATCTTCATCGTTTTCAAAACTTATTGCTCTAAACATAAACTCAACAGTCACTGAATCATAAGATGTCAGGTTAAACATCTGAGAAGTTGTTGCTGAATATTCGCCCGTTTTATCTCTAAGCCTTACTGAAAAAACTCCCTCAGGCGAGTTAGTACTTCCTACTCTGGCACAATTGATTCCTCCATCTTCCCACTCATCCCAACCAGACTCAAAATAATGGCCTGCAATATTAGAAACTATAACTGAACCACCTGAAGAACAAGGGGAACAAAATGAACCACCACAGTCAATACCAGTTTCATCCCCATTTTTGACATTATCGGAGCAGGTAGGTGAAGCAATGCCATTTTGAGTGAGTGCGTATGTCCTGGAGATGCCCCCACCAGTGACGGTGATCGTCGCTGATCTGGCTGATGTGGTGGTATTGGCTATATATGAAAGATTGAGTGTACCATTATTGATGCCGCTCGATGGGCTGACGGTACACCAGGTGGCATTTGAAATAGCTGTCCAGGACACATTGGAGGATATATTCACACTCGTACTACCCGAGGTCGAACTCACCGTCCCACTACTGGCACTCAATGTCAATGAAGGAGTATTGCCTCCTTGAGTGAGTGCGTATGTCCTGGAGATGCCCCCACCAGTGACGGTGATTGTCGCCGATCTGGCCGAAGTGGTGGTATTGGCTATATAAGATATATTCAGTGTCCCATTATTTGTTCCACTCGATGGAGAGACGTTACACCATGATGTGGCATTGGAAGACGCTGCCCAAGACACATTGGAGGATACATCTATACTCGTAGAGCCCGAGGTCGAAGTCACCGTCCCACTATTGGCACTCAATGTCAATGAAGGAGTATTGCCTCCCTGAGTGAGAGCGTATGTCCTGGAGATGCCACCACCTGTGACCGTGATCGTTGCGGATCTCGATGTTGTGGTTGTATTGGCTATATAAGATATATTCAGTGTTCCATTATTTGTTCCACTTGATGGAGAGACGTTACACCATGATGTGGCATTGGAAGACGCTGTCCAAGATACATTGGAAGATACGCTCACTGAAGTGGTCCCTGCTGTTGCACCTACTGATCCTGTACTGGCACTTAGGGTCAGAGATGATGTAGTAGTCCCGGATGTACAAAATGATTTCACATCACTTGTGCCAAACTGGCCTCCAGTGGTAAGTGTTGATGCTCCTTGTTTGATATTGAAATATCCGTTACCGTATCCACAGCAAATTCCGTCGCCATAGGCATCTTTAATATTAAAAGTATAACATCCGGAAGGCAAGCAAAGAGCCAATGTATTTAAGGTGTTAGGTGTCGAATAAGGTCCTCCTGCATAGACTACAGAACCAGCACTATTTCTAATATCCCAAGTAGTTTCATTGGGATAACTATCGGTACGTATTTCAAGGGAAAGTACGTTGTCAGTACAAGCAGTTCCACCACCTCCCCCTCCAGTGCCCCCACCACCGCCACTACATGCTTGCAAGCACGCAGCACTAGTGACTTCTGATCTCATGACATTTCCTGGCTGCAATCCAAAACCATTAGCAAAGTTAATTCCCGTACTGGTAAGATGGCAATAGGACATGATGGTACCTCCACCAGATGGAAGTCCAGGATTGGGGCAACTACCTTCTGGGGTATAGCATCCATCTATGGCGGTATTATTTCCATTCCAAACGCACGCGTGGGTGTGTTGAGATCCAAAAAGGTGACCAAATTCATGAGCACATACTTCTACACTCCAACTATAGGTGGGCACATTTTGGTAGCTACTCTGTATGCCAGCATAACTCATGCTGTAATCAGGATTGTTTCTGCATATGCCGTCCAACCATGCTACACCTCCACTTGCTTTATACGAAAGTAATTGAGCCAAATTTCCATTAAAACCTTGCCTTTGAGCGTTAAATGCGTCGAGCATTCCACTTGCATTGGTAGAGTTGTAAGGGCTGGGTTGTGACCAAATGACGATCTCAGAAATGAGAGTATTGATTTGTTCATTGGCGTATAGGGTACTTACCTGATTAAATATTCCCGTCACAAAATTTCCGGTAGCAGTAGTAGAGCTTCCTTTATTCAAATAAATATCATAATCTACTTCTAAATATAATCTGACGCAATCAGACAATGCTCTAGACCCTTCATGTATCCCTCTGAGCTGATTGTTGGTGTATTCGAATGTGTTGTCTTCTACCTCACATCCCAATCTAAACTCGGAGGCTATCTGATCATCCTGATATAAAATATGATTTTCTGATCCTTCCAATTTTCCTAATACCAAATTGCCAGTACCTGAAGGATACGAAACGACTCCCATGATTTGATCATCAAAGATAGAAATAGCTGCTACACTATTTTCTTGCCCTTTGACTATGCCCCTATAATGCTTTCCAGTGTTGTATTTTACAGTCTGCATAGATGGTGCCATCTTGACCGAAAAACCTTCTGCAAAAGGCTGTACCTCTACCAATTCGAGTGCAAGATCGTTTCTTCCATCCTGTGGTATAGAAAAGTTGATCAACTTAGTCTGTGCACTCTGCAATTGTCTAAATGATTGTCTATCAATGGTAAGAATGCTATAACTTGAAATTTTGGCTGGAATTATTTCAGCATTTCGTGCGTCAGCAAGTTTTAATACTTTGAAATTTTCAGGAGTTTCTGATGACTTGGCCTCTTTAACCATAAGATTTGGTTTAAGCACTTTGTCCTGGGCAGAAATAATGGTTATAGAATAGAATGAAAATAGTATAAAAAGAAAAAACTTGTTCATATTTGAATGGTTTGTTGGGGAGACGATATAATGCTTTAAAAAATAATTGTTCTATAATATCTCAGTTAAAAAATACCACAGGTCAGTACATGAGATCAAAATAATAAAGGGATTATAACAATTATCATGCAAACTTAAGTAAATTCATTTCAAATTTAAAATAAAAAATGGCTTTTATAATAAATTGGTCATTTACCCCAATGTACTTTTCAGGGTATTCACTCAATTTTGAAATTTGGTATGACTTATTTTGTAAGGGAACCGGAGGTAAAGGCACAATTTTTTTTGTCAAAAAAAATTATTGCGTTGTCAGGCCAAAAAAACTTATTGAGATGTTGTACTATATCTTGATAGAGTACTAGAATATTTCATATATTACATCCATAATTTAATCACTTCATTAGAAGTGATTTAAAAACATATGTTAAAATGATTTGTAAGTGCTTGGAATACAGATCAAAGCATTTTTTGAAGTTCATAGTGGAAACTATGGACAAGAAAAAAGCTGAAGATATGTGTTTCAATGACT
>JBATLS010000387.1:0-2734 GCA_049289435.1 Saprospiraceae bacterium
CTTGGAGCATATTCGCACCATCCTGAATGTGATGGACAAAAAAGAAGGTCTCAATTGGGGAATGCATCTTAAAAACCAAACAAATCTGATCGGTATCATCGGCTTATATCGAATCAAGGCAGAGCACTCCAGATGCGAGATTGGCTATATGTTGCTACCAGAATATCACAATAAAGGATTGGTAACAGAAGCTATACAAACCGTACTAAATTATGCTTTCGATCGTCTTCAATTTCACTCTGTAGAAGCCATTATAGACCCAAGAAATTACCCATCAGAAAAGGTACTATTAAAAAATGGGTTTTTAAAAGAAGGGCATATTAAAGAAAATGAATTTTTCAATGGCGAGTTTATTGATACTATGATCTACTCTATTTTGAGAAAGAATTTTATAGCTCAACGACTTGATTGAGTAGTTTATTTACTCCTGAAAGCAGCTTTGCGCATCTTTTAAAATTGGGGGCAAAAATTATTTTCATTGTTGTGTTCCCCTATATAGATCAGACTTATTTCTAAGGATGAAAGTGACCTTCGGTCTTTGACCAGATTACTGATATTCTGGTCGTAGCTAAAGCCGATGATAAAATTATTCATTTCTAAGCCGACCATGGCTATCACCGACTCAAGTCCATAAGTGTTTATATTCTTAACCCCTCTTATATACGGACCAAAGTGTAAATATTGACCGGATGTTCCCGACAATTTATATCGAAAAGTGGTTCCAAGATTGAGTTCAGCATGCGGACCCTGCACCAAGGCATTGATCCTGGGCTGCACAGACATACGTTCAGAAGTCTGGATCGATGCACCCGAATGGACAGACCATTTTGCATCCAACACATCCGTCTTTAATACATTGGGATCGATGATCTCTGGTATATTGAAGTAAGAAATATTGGGTTGATTGGCATGAAAATAGCCTGCTCCCAGATGAAAATTAAAACTTTTGGTAGGTGCGATGCTGTAATACACACCCAAACTCACGTCTGCATAGGCGCGATTGTTGGGGGGTAAATTTTCTCCTGTGGCCAGTGTAAACCCATCTATAGCATTGAATTGATCCTGAAATGTCACATCTTCATAATTGATCGATTTCTGAAATATCCCTCCTTGTATGCCGATGCCGATGTACTGCTTTGTCTTGTAATCCAACAATTTATGATATGCCCCCGTCAGGACAATCTGATTAGTATTAAAATCAAAAGTGGATACTCTATCCCCAAAAAAAGTGATACCGAGTGCAAGGATATCGGGTTTCCCTTTGGTACCGTAATTCAAATCAAACTTAACATCCCCACTGGCAGCAAAAGTCCTCAATGGGTTATCCAACGCAGACCTCCATTGATCCCGGTAGATGGTCGATACTCTAAATGTACCTGTATAGGTGCCAGCAATCGCAGGATTGAGCGTCAGCGGCGAAGCATAAAATTGAGAAAAGTGCGCATCCTGAGCTTGTATATTAGAGTGTGACATAAGTAAAACTGCATGAAACATGATGACCACCTGACATATCTTGTTTGTCAAATGATTTCCTAGATTGTATATCCAGTGGGATGAAAATGGTTCCCGCAGGGCTATCACTGAAAAAGATGATCTAAATATTTTACTAATCATAAATTTGTAAGGGTATCGAAAACAAAGACTTTGATATAGAAGCACAAAACTAATCAAATTGTAAAAGTTAATTGGTTTTTAGGGGTATTTACCTGAGTGCCCATTTAAAATTATCTAATAATTGTCGCTTAAAAGCAAATATGGACTGATTTTTGAATCAATAATAATTTATAGTCAAAAGAACTTAAAATGCTAAAAATATTAATTTTAATACGTTCAAAATCAAACGATTAAAATCTAAAATATTAGCAATTTAATTTACTTTAGGTATAACGCAATCACATAGGGATAAAGTATCTAAACTTTGCCATGCCAAAAAAAATAAAATCTGAAAACAAGCATCTCGTACATGGCATTTGCCATCTAAACATGATTCCAGTGCGGGTCAAACCCACCGATGATGCGATCGTTTCCAGCCAAATGCTATTTGGGGAGACTTGTTGGGTCGTGGAGAAGAAAAATAAACATTGGTTTAAAGTGCAGACGAATATCTGTGATACCTTAGGTTGGGTAAAAGCGATCCAATTGATACTGATAGAAGAAGCCCTTTTTGATAAGTATATTGAAAACTCAGGTATTTCCCTTGAAATAGCTCAGCCCATCTTTAATGATGAAATCTCCAAGTCTATCGTCATGGCATCATCCCTACCATTGTTTGATGGAATATCTTGCCAAATGCCTTACAACAATTATGTTTATAACGGTCAGGCCGCAACTGCACAAGGCCTGGATTTCTCTGCCGAATTATTGGTCAAAGTGGCCAGAAGGTACCTATACAGTCCAGAACTGACAGGAGGAAGGTCTCCCTACGGTATAGATGCCGGAGCATTTATTCAAAATATCATGAGATGCTTCGGTATTAAATTGCCAAGACAGCCACACTTGCAACATCTGGAGGGCCAAATCATTGATTTTGTAGAAATGTGTTCAGAAGGTGATCTTGTATTTTGTCAGGATAATGAAGGGCAAATCAATCATGTAGGGATGGTGATCGGCGAAAAACAAATCATTCACGTATATGGGTGCGTCAGGATTGATAAGTTGGATCATTTTGGCATCTACCATAATGAGCAAAAAAAATATACCCATAAACTTAGGATCATCAAACGGCTATTTTGAC
>JBATLS010000388.1:0-3964 GCA_049289435.1 Saprospiraceae bacterium
ACCCCATCCCTGCCCGCTACGGGGCAGGCAGGCTTGCCCGCTACGGGGCAGGCGGGCCTCAAGGGAGCTAAAAAGAAATTGGCTATCAATGAATGCAAAAATGGGATACACCCGTTTTACCAAGTACTTTGGTTACAATAGTTCAGGAAGAAGGAAACATGACCGACAAATATGGACGAACACTTGCTTATGTTGTTTTACCTGATGGAAGATCAATCAATGAAATAATGCTCTATAACGGCTATGTTAAGCCATATGACAAAGTATATTGTAGTAAGCTGCCAGAATATCAAGCTATAAGTTTGGAAGCCAAACGCAACAGGAATGGGCTTTTTGGTTATACTATTGAAGATCATTTTTGATTTATTTTTCCATAATTCTTGACAAATTAAAAAAACACCTTACTTTTGTTCACAAATATGCTTTGTTCACGTTTCGTGTACATTAAATTAATATGAACATGACAGATAAGAAATTAATACATACAACCATAAAAAACATCAAAAACTACATAGACGCAGATGTTACATGGACTGAAAAGGACACCAAAAATAGTGGCCATATGTATGCTGGCGTATTGAAAATGGTACGCGGCGATAAAGAATTAAAATATTTGGTAGAAATAAAACAACAGTTAAGGGCACATCAGTTTGCACAAATTGAAACACTTAAAAACAAGGCCGATCTTCCATTTTTATTGATTACGAAAAGATTAACTCCGGAAATGAGAATGGAACTTCGCAATAAAAATATTGAGTATTTGGAAGCCAATGGGAATATGTACATCAATAAAAATGAGTTACTTTTAGTCGTAGATGGCCAACCACCTATAAGGGCTGAAAAGGAAACTACCAACAGAGCATTTACCAAAACAGGGTTGAAGGTTATCTTTCACCTGCTACTCATCGATGATTTGATAAATAAACCATATAGAGAAATAGCGACAACCACTGAGGTAGCCTTGGGTAATATTAACTACATCTTCACCGGACTTAAAGAGATGGGTTTCCTACTTCGGCTGACCAAAGATCAATACAAACTAACCAATAAAAAAGAATTGCTGGATAGGTGGTTGACTGGATTTACTGAAAAACTAAAACCAGGATTACAACAAGGCAAGTTTGGATTTGCAACAGAAGCGGCACAAAAGAATTGGCGTGATTTAAAGTTACAGGAAGATCAAACTTTTTGGGCTGGTGAACCCGCAGGAGATTTGTTAACTGATCACTTACGACCTGAAATATTTACCATCTATACCGATGAAGGAACAAATGATATCATCAGGAACTATAAATTAATTCCAAAAGAGAATGGCAATGTCAGGATCTATCAGAAATTCTGGAATGTTCCTGATGCAGATTTAAAAAATATTGCACCACCATTATTGGTATATGCAGACCTTATCACAACTACTGATAAAAGATGCCATGAAACCGCAAATATGATATATGACAAATACATCCAACCAAACTTATAAAGACCTGGCCATCCCATACTTCAGAGAAGTTTTTAAGCAATATTATATAAAATGATAAGCAATCATTTTGTAACAAATGTACACTAAATTTGTTACAAAATACAAATTCAACTATGTCGCAAAAATATACTATATTTGCGACAAAATAAATCATGATATACTATGCATAGCATTGATGATGAGATACTTGTAAAGATTAAAAAAGCGGGAAGGGGTTCGCTTTTTAAAATTATTTGGAATAAATATTACAAAGCATTTTAAACGCATAAATTGTAACAAATTTATGCTATATTTGTTACAGATTAAAGCAACTGAATATTATGCAGAGCATTGAATCAAAAATATTGGAAAAGGTTAAACGATCTAAGCGTGGTGAGTTGATTTTTCCAGAAGACTTTTACGATGTTGGCTCATCAGAAGCAATTCGCACAGCACTCCATAGATTGGTGAAAGAAAATAGCATCATACGAGTTGCTCATGGCATTTATGTTCGTCCAAAGATCAGCAAATATATAGGTGTAGTCCTTCCTTCAGCTGAAGAAATAGCAGCAGGTATAGCTCAAAGAGACAGGATAAGATATATACCTACCGGATCATATTCTCTGAATGCGTTAGGCTTGAGTACACAGGTGCCAATGAAAATAGTTTTGTTAACTGATGGATCACCCAGAGTAATAAAGGTGGGGAAACGTACTATTAAATTCAAAAAGACTTCCCCAAAAAATTTATTGGCAAAAGGCAAAATAAGTAAGTTAGTGATTCAGGCGCTAAGAGAAATTGGTATGGATAATCAAACGCAAGAAGAAGAAAATAAAATTATACACTTATTGAAAAAAGAAAATCCGGAACACTTGTTACACGATATAAAGTTAGCACCTGTTTGGATTCAAAAGATAATGAAAAAAGCACTTTAAATGGCTCGGCTAAACTTTAATAAAATACCGGATGCCGATAAAGCTGATATTTTCCGTGAGATAAGTCGAAATACTGGAATGCCCGCGTTTGCTGTAGAGAAAGATTGGTGGGTAGTACAGACACTTTCCATGGTATTTAAAATGGATGTAGCAAAATATTTAGTGTTTAAAGGTGGTACATCCCTGAGCAAAGCATGGAAGTTGATAGATCGTTTTTCTGAAGATATTGATTTATCTATCGACAGATCATTTTTCAAAATGTCCGGTGAGCTTACCAGATCCAAACAAAGTGAATTAAGGAAAAAAGCGGGTCATTTTACTTCTGCTTCATTTTTTACAGACCTCAAATCTGCATTCGCTAACAAAGAATATGAAGTAAGTTTTGATCTTATAGATTATAAAGATAGTGACCAGGATCCACGTATTATTGAAGTTTATTATCCAAATGTTATAACTTCACCGGGATATCTGGCACCAAAAGTACAGATAGAAATTGGCTGTCGTTCTCTAAGAGAGCCATTTACAAATCAGTCTTTCAGATCATTGGTGGATGATGAATATCCTGATAGTGATTTTGCCCAACCACAAATTATTGTTCCAACAGTCAATCCTGAAAGAACTTTTTTAGAAAAAATATTTCTGCTTCACGAGGAATTTGGAAAACCAGCTGAAAAGGTAAGAGTCAACAGATTGAGTAGGCACTTATATGATATTGTCAAGTTGAGTAAAACTGAATTTGCATCAAAAGCACTGTCTGATCAAAACCTGTACAAAACGATCGTAGATCATAGATACAAATTCACAAGAGTAGGAGGCGTGGATTATAATAAACATCAGCCGGAGTCGATAAACCCAATTCCTACAACAGAAATTATTGAACTCTGGAGATCAGATTACAAGATTATGTTAGAACAAATGATTTATGAAACGAACCCACCATCCTTTGATAAAATCATGTCCGACCTGATGGTATTAAAACAAACCATCAACAATCTGTCATGGAAACTTGATCAGGTGTATCCTATTCCAATTAAGTAAATCACTATTTTTGGGTTATATTATTACAATACAACCCAAATATGACTATAATTGGGTTGTGTTTGCTTTAATCCTCTTCACCTAACCATTACCTTTCCCCCCACTACCTGCCCATTCTCCAGCTGCAACTCGATATCATAAATCCCTTCAGATAGCCTCTAAGAAATCAGTCCTGAACTCATCAGGTAATGTGTCGAGATCTTCTTGCCAGAATCAGACTTTATCGTCATAATGATTTGCCCAGAGTAATCCAGACTGGAAATATAAAATAGACCTTTGGTGGGGTTTGGATAAAGCTCCAGAGTATATGTTATTATATGCTCTGAAATCACTCCAGAACAGTAACACCGCTCTGCCAAAGTACCATCAATCACAAAAGGATTTACATTGCTTTGGACGCGACCTATGGCCATTGTTCTTTTCCATTCAATACTATCAACAAAATCCTTCCTATGCCATCGACACAAATCAACAATCATTGATTGAAAAAATCTATTATCCACTTTATCAGCTTGTTTCTGATATAGCGTGTAGA
>JBATLS010000389.1:0-4917 GCA_049289435.1 Saprospiraceae bacterium
GTTCTATCTCATCCAAAAGTTGGCTAAACTTCTCAAGTAATTTAGCCTTGTCCATTTGAATTATTATTTGGTTCACACAAATTTAATACTTTTTTTTTATTTTGTGTGCAAAAATGGGGTACACCCATAAAATTCAGCTTTTTCTTGTAATGATAGGCATTCTATAAAGCCATCTTAATTTTTCGAAATTATAATTGGATCAATCGCATAAAAAATATTATCTGCAATACATTATTTCAAATTTATCATCCAAGGATCAATTATATTTCATGCGTATTGACATAAGGATTTTTTGCACTGCGTGATTGACAAATAAAAAAGTAGCCTTTTGATGCCCAACATCAAAAAAAATGATACTTTTAGCGTCAAAATAATCAACGACATCATGAGTACAGCAACAGCCAACACTTCTCATCCTAAAGGGCTCTGGGTATTATTCGGGACCGAAATGTGGGAAAGATTCAACTTTTATGGGATGAGAACCCTGCTCACGCTCTTCATCGTTCACGCTTTGATGATGAGTGAAGAACAGTCATCTATCATATACGGTGGATTTCTTGGTTTGTGTTATCTCACTCCCATGTTGGGTGGTTTTATCTCCGATAGATTTTTAGGTAACAGGTATTGTATAATGATAGGTGGTCTGATGATGGCCGTTGGTCAGTTTTTGTTATTCACAAGTGCAAGTAGTTTTGGCACCAATCTTGAGTTAGCAAAAACATTACTTTATGTAGCTTTGGGCATCATCATCTTTGGAAATGGGTTTTTTAAACCAAATATTTCCAGTATGGTCACCAATCTGTATCCAAAAGAAGAAAAAAATAAACTGGATACTGCATTTACCATTTTCTATATGGGTATCAATGTAGGAGCGTTTTTGGGTCAGTTTATTTGCCCGGCGCTTGGTGATGTTGTTGATGCCAATGGCGTAAGAGACGTTTTTTCATTTAAATGGGGCTTTTTTGCTGCTGGTGTTGCGATGTTGATCGGAACAGTGACTTTCTATCTATTGAAAGATAAATATGTGGTCACTCCTGAAGGAAGAGCTTTAGGTGGATTGCCAAAAAATAATATTGCTTCAGACTATGAAGAGGGTGAATCACAAAAAGCTGTCTTTTCAAAACAATCATTAATGTTGGCCATAGTTGCTTTTTTAGCATTAGCCTTCATTTTTAACCAATATGTTGGTCAAAACGAAGTTTACTCACTCATATACGCAAGTGGTATTACTTTGGCAGGTTTGATCTTGACAGACAGTTCATTATCCAAGATTGAGATGGATAGAATTTTGGTCATCTATGTAGTATCATTTTTTGTCATCTTCTTTTGGGCTGCATTTGAGCAAGCTGGGTCTTCATTGACATTTATTGCCAATAATCAGACGGATAGAGACTTCTTTGGTTGGAATATGCCCCCTTCGATGGTTCAAATCTTCAATGGTATCTTCGTAGTCATGCTTGCCATCCCTTTCAGTATATTGTGGGACAAGCTAAGAGCAAGTGGTAAGGAACCCATTTCCCCTGTCAAACAATCCATTGGTCTGGCGGTCATTGCACTGGCATATTTTATCATAGCGCACAATGTCAAGGATCTGGGCAATTCTGGATTGCTGGCCATCAAGTGGTTGATATTACTGTATTTATTGCAGACTATTGGCGAGCTATGTTTATCACCGATTGGTTTGTCTTTGGTAGGTAAATTAGCCCCAAAGAGATTTACATCCTTACTCTATGGTGTATTCTTTTTGTCCAATGCATCAGGGTATGCATTGGCAGGAACGTTGGGATCCATTTTGCCTGCCACCGGTGAAAAATTTAAAGCTGCAGAAGAGATGGGCATTGACCTTCAGGGCGTGCTAGATAAATCCGTCACACCTACTTCAGAACAACTTCAGCTATTGGCGGATAAAAATATTATGGATCATTATCCGGTATTTGCAGGATTTCAAATTACCAGTCTGTATGAGTTTTTTATGGTATTTGTGATATTGTGTGGGACAGCGGCAGCCATCTTATTTGCATTAACGCCGAAACTCAAGAAGATGATGCATGGGATCAATTGATAATTTTCTCTCGTCACATTCAGCAATGTTTTTTTTTGAAAATCAATGTGTAGTATCCTTCGAATTATCATTAATCAAATGATAAGATCATGGTTACTAACTGTGCTCTTGATGTTATTTAGTGCCATACATTGTACACGCCAGGTGGTATCTAAACATAATATTTGATCGAAAAATCAATAACCCCGTTGTATATGAAAGTCGCATCCATCCCAACTTTAGAGCAAATCCAAAATTTCGAAGGTAAGTACCCGAAACAACTTTGGTCACTTTTTATGACAGAGATGTGGGAACGCTTTTGCTTCTATGGCATGCGTGGCGTGCTGGCCATTTTTATGGTGAGTCAATTGAGTCTAACTGATCGTGAAGCCAACCTGAAGTATGGAGCTATCCAGGCCTTTGTGTATGCATTTACCTTCGTCGGGGGCATCTTTGCAGATAAGGTGTTGGGCTTTAAAAAATCGCTGATATTTGGGGGTATTACCATGATAGCTGGCAATTTATTGATTGCTTTCTCCCCTGCGAATATGTTTTATTTCGGTATCACCTTGACGATCATTGGTACAGGATTTTTTAAGCCCAATGTATCATCTATGGTCGGAGATCTTTACAAGCAAGGAGATAGTCGTAGAGATGCAGGATTTGGACTTTTCTACTCTGGGATCAATATAGGTGCTTTGTTAGGAGGTGCGATTTGTGTTTATTTGGGCAAATACTACTCGTGGAGTTATGCTTTTCTGGCAGCAGCTTTCGTCATGCTCATAGGAGTGATTACTTTTTTATATACCAAGGCTTCATTGGGGCCCATCGGAGATTCCCCATTGTTGCATTTGGACCAAAATAAACGCCGCAATAAAGAGTGGATGGTTTATATCGGATCATTGATCAGTATCCCATTGATATATCTGATGATCATCAATACTGATTATACTGATTACTTCATGTACACCGTCGGTCCGATAGCTACCATCTATTTTGTGTATGAATTGTGGAAAGTCGTCAGTCCTTCTGCCAAGAAAAAACTGATCGCCGCATTTATATTTATCGTCTTTTCGATCATCTTTTGGGCATTCTTTGAGCAGGGTGGTGGATCACTGGCACTATTTGCCGAAAAAAACCTGACTCATGATCTGTTGGGTATGAATATGGATCCCAACGTCGCCAACAATTCTTTCAATTCACTATTTGTGATCATATTTAGTCCATTGATAGGATTGTTGTGGTTATGGATGTCCGGCAAGAAGATCGAACCCAATACGGTGATCAAGTTTGGATTGGCATTTATATTTTTGGGAGGCGCATTTTATATATTTTATCTGACCAGATTTTTTGCGGATGAAAATGGTGTGACTTCTCTAAATGTATTTACTGCGGCATATCTGGTCATTACCATAGGAGAGTTATGTCTATCTCCCATAGGACTATCGATCGTTACCAAGCTTTCACCCAAGCATATGGGGGGCATGATGATGGGTATGTGGTTTTTGGCAAGTGCCTATGGACAATATGGAGCAGGTCTCATCGGTGCAGGTATGTCCACGGTCAATAATGATGCACCCCTCACCGAAAAATTGATAGCATATACGGATGGTTATCATCAGGTAGCCATTTATTCTGTTGTTGCAGGGGTCATATTGATGGTCATATCACCCATGATCAGAAAACTCATGCAGGAAGTCAGATAAGAGTATGTGACATTAGGGAATCATTGTTATAGGATAATTTTGCTTACTTTTGTGCAAAATTTTTAAATCGCCATGTTGGACAAACTGGAAGCAATACAAGACAGGTACTATTATTTGGAAGAGAAGTTGTCAGACCCTGAGGTACTGAGCGACATGAAGCAGTTTGCCAAAATAAACAAGGAGTACAAAGACCTTACTGAAATCGTAGAGTCGTTCAAAGCTTACAAATTGACCACAGATAGCATTCATCATACCAGATCTATGCTCAAAGACCCCGATCCGGACATGAGAGAAATGGCAGAGATGGAGCTGCAATCATTGATCGAAAAGCAAGAGTCACTGGACGAGCACATCAAGTACTTATTGATACCCAAAGATCCAGAAGACGCCAAAGATGTGGTCCTGGAGATTCGGTCTGGCACTGGTGGTGATGAGGCCAGTATTTTTGCGGGAGATTTGTTCCGGATGTACTCCAAATACTTCGAGACACAAGGATGGAAGACAGAAGTACTGGACGAAAATCCCGGTTCCAATGGTGGTTACAATAAAATCGTCATGGAAGTCTTTGGTGCTGAAGTGTATGGAAAACTCAAATTTGAGTCCGGAGCACATCGGGTACAAAGAGTCCCCAAGACAGAGTCACAGGGTCGGGTACACACCTCTGCAGCGACTGTAGTGGTCATGCCAAAATTTGAAGAAGAAGAGATAGATATCCGCAAAGATGAATTGCGAACAGACACATTTAGAGCTCAAGGTGCTGGTGGTCAGCATGTCAATAAGACTGAATCAGGGGTGAGATTTACGCACATACCTACGGGCATCGTGGCAGAAAGTACTGACTCCAGATCACAACACAAAAACAGAGAAATAGCACTACAGCGCCTATATGTCAAAATACAGGATGCTACCCGCGAAAAAAACTATCTGGAGCAAAAAGATAAACGAAAGTCTCTCGTAGGAAGCGGAGACAGATCCGATAAAATCAGGACATACAACTATCCGCAAAACAGGGTCACCGACCACCGCATCAATCTCACTCTGTACAATCTGGATCGCATCGTAGAAGGAGATCTGGAAGAGGTCATCCTCTCACTACAACGAGCAGAAAATGCCGAAAAAATGAAAGGGGGAGAAGAATAAATTTTACAATTTTAATATTTTAGAATACCA
>JBATLS010000390.1:0-3099 GCA_049289435.1 Saprospiraceae bacterium
ATTGGAGAAATTATTTTGGTAGTAATAGGAATCCTTTTAGCACTCCAAATTAATACCTGGAGTGAAGCTAGGAAATCGTCTATTCAGGAAGCCGCTTTTTACGCAGATGTACTTGGAGATTTAGAAAAGGATTCTATCCAATTGGACTATATATTTCATTTTCACACTAAAAGAATAGAATATCTGGATACCCTGCTGACCTATATCAGAAATCCCGACAAAGAGATGGGTATCGAAAAGTTTGGAATGCATGTCGAACCATTGTATTACGAAGAATCGGCTACAAATTATTCCACCAGTTTTGAGTCAGCCAAAACTTCTGGTGCATTCCATAATTTCAAAAATAAAGCACTTTTGAAAGACCTGACAAAGTATTATACCAATTTCATTTTGATCAAGAGCAATATTAATTCTATCACTCAGGTCATTACAAATCAATTTGAGCCCTTGATGTCAAGCTTATCTTTAGGTTATCTGAATCCCAAAACTGGGTCAAAAGTCATAGCAGAAAATTCCAATAAGATGTTTTACGAGAAGATAGCATCCATCAAGGATAATAGAAATATAGATATCGAATATAACGGGCTACTTCAGGATCCAAGATTTGAATCATATGTAGTAGGTGATATGGGTCGTACATTCAATCTGATTGCCAAAATAACCTCCAGACAAAAGAATCTAACATATATCAAAAACAAAATCTTGACTGGTAAATAAAAATAAACAAATGAAAACAAATCTCTTGCTTCTGACCTTCATTTTAATTTCAATCGGCATTAGTGCACAGAGCATCATTGGTGCCTGGCAATCAGACATTACTTCCGAAACAGGTGAAAATGTAAAACGTGTGGTCATTTTTTCTGATGGCTATCAGGTATCTACATGGTATGATGCTGGGACAGGAAAATTTATTAAAACCAATGGCGGTACCTGGAAATTGGATGGAGATACTATGACCGAAAAAGTAGAATTTGATACATATATACCCGAACGAGTAGGAACTGAAGTGACTTTTACGGTGTATATCAAAGATAATGAAATGGGTATAATAGGCCATCCTGAAAAATTTGTAAGGATCGATAATGGAACTCCCGGGCAACTGAATGGTGCATGGCTAATGTCAGGCAGAGTATCAGAAGGAAAGATACAATCCCGAGACACAAATATCCCGAGAAAAACGATGAAAATTTTGTCAGGAACACGATTCCAATGGATAGCATACAACACTGAGACGAAACAATTTTCGGGCACAGGAGGTGGAACTTATACCACCGTCAATGGAGAATACATTGAAAACATTGAGTTCTTTTCGAGAGACGATACGAGGGTAGGAGCAAGTTTAAAATTCAGCTTTGACTTATTAGATGGTACATGGCACCACAAGGGTCTGTCAAGTAAAGGCGAGCCCATCCATGAGATCTGGAGTGTGAGAGAATAAAATCAGTTTGGATATATCAACTTTATATTTGAAATGGGCATACTCGTACCAATATTCAAAAATCAACTCTCCCACATTACCAAAAAAGGGAATTGAAGTGATAAATTTTCAATAAATCAAAAATCCGAAAATATAAAACCATGGACGCAAACAAACTTTCTTTAGTCATGATGGGTGCAAGTGGTGCAGTCGGAACACAAACTTTAAAATCATTGGTGCTGAGTGATCAAATCGGAAAACTTACCTTATTGGGAAGAACAGAAATACCAGATATCAATGAAAACTTTGTTCATCAACATAAGATTGATATACACAATCCGGACACCTACTCCAGTTTTTTGACCGGGCACGCTGTAACTATATGCACATTGGGAGTCGGTGAGCCTTCCAAAATGACGAAAGAAGAGTTTGTAAAAATCGATAAAATCGCTGTATTTAATTTTGCCAGAGAATGTAAAAACTCAGGAATTAAGCATTTTGAGTTATTGGCATCTGTAGGCATTGACTCCAAATCATCCTCGTTTTATCTAAGAACCAAAGGCGAGTTGGTAGATGAATTAAAAACTCTAAATTTCGATCGTCTTAGTATTTTTAAGCCTTCTATGATACTCACTCCAACTAACAGATACGGAATGAGTCAGGCCATTGCATTGCGTGTATGGCCATGGCTAAGCCCGGTGCTTATAGGAAGACTACGAAAATATCGCGGGATAGATGTAGATATTCTTGGTCGTGCTATGGCCTTAAATATTTTTAATTCCAAACCTGGATATGAAGTTTTGCAATGGGATGATTTTTACAAAATAACGGATGGATGATATTTACAATTTAGATTTTACTTTTCAAAGCCGTCAAAATGGTCAAAACATAGTCCGATTCCATTCGAACTTTATAATTAGGATTGATGTGTTCAAATAGGATTTCTCCACTTTGATTGATGACCATGACCGTTGGCACAGGTAATATACCTCTTTTCGCTGTGTTAAAAGCAATACCCATGTTGGTTATAACTTTCGCATCTTTATCGGAGTACAGCTGATATTTGATTTTATCTTTAGTTTCGATGGCTGGGATTTCTTTATAATCATCTGGTGAGAGTGCTACTATCTGGTAGCCAAGCTTTAGGATTTCTTCTTCAGCTTCGCCCAAACCTGCTAGCTGAACATTACAATATGGACACCAACCACCTCTGAAGACCACCAGCAATGTTGGTTTTTTGGCAAAAACTGCTGCCAAACTCATCATGGCACCATCTGCATTTTGCACAGAGTCTGCCGGCATCTTTTCACCTACCAGTAGTGGACTGATGTTTTCTGCCTTATCTGCTACCTGAGCCATAGACAAGACAGAAAAAAATAAAAAAAAGGACATTAAGAAGGATATTTTACTTGGTTTCATTGATATCATCATTGTTTTTTTAAAAAAAATTTGGATTTTAAGAATACTTTTCTCCTAAATGAAAGAAGATACCTTAGTAACCAATATATCTGTAACCAGTTCAAAATTATTGTAAATCAGGTGAAACAATACATGAAATTCAATCTAAAGTGTGGCAAAATATACGAGCAAAATAAACAAATTTGAAAGAAAAGATGTAGAAATATTGTTGCAAACTACGAACCCAAAACCGTATCAAAAGAAAAGTGGCGACAAACTTATTT
>JBATLS010000391.1:0-3787 GCA_049289435.1 Saprospiraceae bacterium
ACTTATCAGTGACCACCACTGCTGTGATCGGTATCTGCTGTGAGATCAACACCACATTGGTCTTTGCTATATTTCCGATACCATCTTTTACAAAAACCTGATACATCCCAGCACCAACATCTACAAATCTACTCGAATCGACATAAGTCAGCCCATCCCGTGAAAAAGCATATGGGGGCTGTCCCCCGAAAGCAAAGGCTGAAATAATCGCATTCTGATCTCTGGCGCATAGCAGGGTTTTCTCTCTATGCAGGATAGCCCCCAAGATCAGGTTTTTGATCCGAATGTTGAATACAGCAGAAGGCATCCACCTGTTTTTATCATCGACTACATTGAACATAAAAAAATCTGTAGTGTCGTTACTATTCGCATGATGATAGACCAAGTTGCCCACATCAATGTCTTCCTGAGTAAATCTATCGCCTACATTGAGCGATTTTTGTCTCAATGTGAGTTGACCGTTTTTAGTATTGGTCAATATCGTATAGATAATCTGATCGGATTTACTACCTGAGGTCTGAAGTAGAGCGTTTGATAGTGCCGCTGAGCCACCCCGATCTGCCAGGAGCCATTCGTTATAAATCAGATTGATGGATCCTACGGGAGTATCTTTGGTTCTGAATGACTGTGTAGCACTATATGGATGCTGGGCACAAGGACTCACTGCTTTTACCCGCCAAAAATATATGTTCGCTTCTTCCAGTTTATTTTCATACGAAGTATCTGTAGTGATAATTGTGAATACATCGACCTTAAATGCAGGCGACGTACTCCACTCCAACTGATATTTGGAAGCACCAGTGACCCGATGCCATAAAAATCTGACACTCTTTGCTTCTACGTTTTCGATACCATCCAATGGTCTTATCAAAGCCGTAGTGATCGGTATGGAAGTTTCTTTAAAAATATCCAACTTTGTAAATGTTTTTTCTATGCCGGAGGTGGCTATCAAGCTGACAGCGTATTTTCCCTGTCCCAATTGGTCAAACCCACTCATAGTCAAAGTCACTTGCCGTGGGAAAGAAGTAATAGGATTGACATCGAAACGAGCCATAATACCAGGCTGTAAATTGGCCATCGAAAGGGTGATTGGGAGAGTCGAACCTGTCAACTTTTGCAGACCGATAGAGGTGACCAACGTATCTCTGGCACACACGTCGAAGGTCATAGGACTGACAGCCGTCGAGAAGGTGGACACAATACTAAAATTTGCTTCAGATACATCAAAAAATATATTATCACTGGCTTTCACCATGATTTTGGCAGTGACCGTGGGTAGGAAGGGGGTAGTCACAGTACATTGTCCTGTATTGGGCACGTCTTTGGCTAATTGGGTGGGGTAAGAAACCCCTCCATCAGTAGATAAAAATATGTCCACAGTAGTACAATTGACTGGTGTCAAATTAGTTTTGGCTACATCCCAACTGATGATTTGCGGCGAACCGACAGGCCAAACTACTGTAGTGGTATTGGGAGCCAAGACGACAAAAGGTCCCGCTTGATTGCTCACTTTCACCTCTACTGAGGCAAAGTCCGTACAACCTCCTGAAGGATCGTTGTCGCGGACTGTACATCTGAAATTCATAGCACGAGAGACGGATGGTAGGACTTCCCACTGGATATGGCGACGCAATAAGTCAGGAAAATATCTTGCTGGACTGGCAGAAGGGGGCAAAGATCTGAATGCAGGACCGCTGGTATTGGTGGGTCTGGGTGGCATGAGAGCAACTTCGGTGTCGGTTTGTTCCCAACTGAATGACAAGTTGTTTCCTGTATCGCCAGTCGTCTGAGCATCCAGTACAAACGAGGTCGATATCGGGATGGTATGACTTGCTTTGCTAACAGAAATGGTCGGGGTCATCTTATCTAAAATAGTCCTGTTGCCACACGTGACCATGGAGCGCATACTTATATAGTCTTGGATTTCTCCCAAACTGACAGCGTGAAAATATGAGTCACTATTGTTTTGAATATTGGGCGTACAAATACCTGCATATCCCATGATCGTGCTGCCGCTACCGGGCTCGACAGCAGTTGCGGCAGTGCGATTGCAGTCGTTGTTCTGAGTATGGTTTGCCCCCAATTGATGTCCTAATTCGTGGCATACATAGTCGATATCAAAGGGGTCGCCGATAGGGTTGGTGCGACCAGAAACTCCCATGGCTTTGGAAGATGTACATAGCGACCTTATTCTGGCCAGACCTGAATTGACTGTGGTAAATATATGCCCGATATCATATCTCGAAAATCCAATTATTTTGTCCGTGTTGCTTTGATTTTGGTTGATGATGGCGTCATTATTGTTGCTCACAAAGGGGTCAGTATTGCCATCCAGATAGATCAATTTGTCCGTATCACTGACCATCAGAAAAGAAATAGCCAGGTCACGTTCGTAAATACCATTGACTCGAGTCATGGTCATATTGTACGCAGCCAGTACTTTTTCTATGGTACCACCATAAAACATTCCATATTCGCCGGTACACGCCAGTGCGAGTCTATACACTCGTTTTATACATTCCTGACTGGATCTGTAGCCAGGTTCATCATCAAGTCTATCGTCTTTAGTATTGATTTTTTGATCTGATAAGAGCACATTGCAATGCAATGGTTGGGCCGGGGACTCCACATCCTGTTTCCTATACAATACATAATATTCATCACCCGAAACAAAATACGGGTCTAGGTAAATCGCACTTCCATCCGCCAGCAATACCATGGCATGGATACCGAATGGAGACATACTAAGTTTGAGGGTAGCAGTGTGAAGTTCATGGCTTTGACCTGTGTAGGAATGGTAATCGACATATTTATCACTGGATTCCTGGTCAAAAACAGGAGTTTCTCTCAAAATAAAACTTCTAAAACTGCCATCTGGCATCGGAAATTCGATGGACAAGGTATCTCTCTCATCTCTTTTCATGGACAACAATATTTGCCGAAAGGCACGGATATCCAGATGATATACTTGAGAATTTTTGCCTATCAACTTTTGCTCTGTCCCATCCCGATTAGCATCTGCTATATCTATGGGACGCCACCATTTGTTTTGTCCTGCCAGCAAGATATAGCACAATACGAAAACTGTGGTAATATATGCTTTAGGTTTTGTCATCACTCTGGATAGATATCATTTGACATTAAAAATCAGGTCTGGTAAATGGATCTTGTTTGGTCATGGTCATCGGTAATATTGATAACTAAAATTAGTACAAAAACTGCGTCCAAACTAAACTAAAAGGACTAACAATATTTGAATATGAATGTTTCAGTTGCCAGTGTTCAAGTAAGAACCATTTTGGGAACAATAAGATCTACAAATCGCAGCATCTTGTAGTTACCCCAGCTTTCAATATTATATTAAGTTATTTATATTGTAAAGCCTGCCCCATTTTTAATACTTTTTTACATTTCTTACATGTTCATTAATCATAAGTCAAATAGAATCACCACATTTTTGTGATATCAAATTTTGATCAACATTAAAAATAATAAAAACGTGGTAAAAGCAATTATATTTCTTATGATTTTATCCCCAATACTGGCGTTTTCGCAAAATGTATCCATTAGTGCAGATGGCTCGTTTCCTGACAATAATGCGATGCTTGATATAAAAAGTAATTCAAAGGGGATATTGATTCCACGGTTGACCTCAGCACAACGATTGGGTATTATTTCGCCGGTGCCGGGATTAACGGTATTTGACAGTGAAACTTTTACGTACTGGATCTATAGAGGCGATCTGAATGGCGGTTGGGCCGAACTGTTGCATTCACTTGATAAACAT
>JBATLS010000392.1:0-3082 GCA_049289435.1 Saprospiraceae bacterium
CAGGAGAGGATTGCCAAAAGGACAAGACACCAGATCAGGTGGTGCTGTTGCAATATCCGCAGAGGTACCGTTGGCAGAGATGTTTGGGTATGTCACACAGCTCAGGACCATCACTTCGGGAAGGGCCAGCAGCAGTATGGAGTTCAGTCATTTTGCTCCGGCACCAAAAGGAATAGCTGAGGCAGTCATAGAAAAAGCAAAAGGAGCGAAAGCTTAAAAATAATACATTTACTACGATTCTTAAAGTGAAGAATGAGTATAAATGGTTGATAATTAATATTTTTTATTTTTTTTAAACAATAAATTTTTTAGTGTTGGAAAGAGTGTTATCTTTGCGCCCTCTTAAAAAAACATAGAGAAATTTAATATAAGGTTATGAATCAAAAAATCAGGATAAAACTCCGTTCTTACGATCACAATTTGGTAGATAAAAGTACTGAAAAGATTGTAAAGACGGTGAAGAGCAGCGGTGCTGTGATTTCCGGTCCGATTCCGCTGCCAACAGAGAAAGAAATATTTACAGTATTGCGTTCCCCGCACGTAAATAAAAAATCTCGTGAGCAGTTCCAATTAAGGACCCACAAACGCATCATTGAGATTTTTACGCCTACTCAGAAGACAGTAGATGCACTCTCGAAGCTAGAGCTTCCAAGCGGTGTTGACATTCAGGTGAAACTCACCTAAGAGTTGGTATTTTTTATTTTTAGATTCTGAAGTATTTGGATCGAGGCGAGTTGTCTTGGATCTGAGTTTAAAAATTTAATCATGAACGGATTAATCGGAAAAAAGATTGGTATGACCAGTATTTTCGATGGCAGCGGCAAGAATATAGCCTGTACAGTCATCGAAGCACAGTCGAACGTCGTTACTCAGGTAAAGACAAATGAAACGGATGGATATGATGCCATTCAGTTGGGCTATGGTGAAGCCAAGGCCAAAAATACTTCAAAAGCCCTTACAGGCCATTTTGAAAAAGCAGGTACTACACCTAAGCAGACTGCGGTAGAATTTAGAAATTATCCCCTTGATAAAAAGTTGGGAGAAGAGATCAGCCTTACGGAAGTGTTTGCTGAAGGCGATAAAGTAAGTGCTATTGGTACTTCTAAAGGAAAAGGATTTCAAGGTGTCGTCAAAAGACACAACTTTGCTGGTGTAGGTCAAGCTACTCATGGTCAGCACAATAGATTGAGAGCACCGGGTTCGGTGGGTGCATCAGCGTGGCCATCGAGAGTATTCAAAGGCGTCCGTATGGCAGGCCGTATGGGCAACGAAAGAGTGAAGACCAAAAATTTAAAAATTGTAAAACTTTTACCTGAGATGAATCTGATATTAATTCAGGGTTCAGTACCAGGACATAAAGGTTCATTTGTAATCATTGAAAAGTAAGGGATATGAAACTCGATGTATTAAATATTCAAGGTGCAAATACCGGCAGATCAGTAGAATTGCCAGAAGGTATTTTTGGAATCGAGCCCAATGCTCACGCTGTTTACTTAGCAGTGAAGCAATATAATGCTGCTCAAAGACAAGGTACACACAAAGCTAAAGAGAAATGGGAGATCGCAAGGACGACCAAGAAACTCAAGAAGCAGAAAGGTACTGGTACAGCTCGTGCGGGATCTATGAAGAGTCCATTATTTAGAGGTGGTGGTAGAGTATTCGGTCCCAAGCCAAGAAACTATAGCTTCAAATTGAATAAGAAGGTCAAAGAATTGGCACGATATTCAGCACTATCTGATAAGTTTGCGACAGGGTCAATGATCGTTATTGAGGATTTTGTAATGGCTGCACCCAATACTAAGGAGTACAAAAACATTCTGAGCAGCTTGTCAGTGACAGGAAAATCATTGATGCTTACGGCAGATTTAAATCAAAATGTGTATCTATCAAGCAGAAATTTACCTAGGACTGTGGTTCAAGAGGTGAGAAATGCCAATACATATCAGATCATCAATGCAGATGTATTGTTGATTTCAGAAAATTCAGTCAATCAGCTTAAAGCTGCTTTTGAACAAATATAAATATTACTTTAAGATGTCAAGAAATATATTAATCAAGCCGATCATTTCAGAAAAGTCAGAAAAATTGACTTCTAAGGGTAATCAATATACCTTCGTAGTGGATAAGGCAGCTAATAAACTTGAAATAAAGAAGGCTGTAGAAAATATGTTCACTACCAATGTCTTAGCTGTAAACACTGTGATAGTGCCAGCTAAGAGAAAGTCAAGAAATAGCAGATCTGGTGTCATCAAAGGTACTGTCAGTGCTTACAAGAAGGCATATGTGACTTTGGCAGAAGGTGAGGAACTTGACATTTACGGAAGTACTGAAGAGTAATAGCTTAATAATAGAAAAAGCAAAAGAAAATGGGTATTAAAAAATTTAATCCGATCACTCCGGGACTGAGACAAAAAGTATCAGTGGACTTTGCAGAATTGACTGCATCAAAGCCGGAGAAAAGCCTGACTTCAGGTATTCATAGATCGGGTGGAAGAAACCATGACGGTAAGATGACCATGCGCCAGATAGGTGGTGGTAGTAAGAGGAAATACAGAGTGATTGATTTCAAGAGAGATAAAGAAAATATTCCGGGCAAAATATCTTCTATCGAATATGACCCAAACAGGAGTTCATTTATAGCATTGGTAGTATATGCTGATGGCGAAAAGCGATATATCATAGCTCCGGATAAAATAAAGGTAGGAGATGTTGTACTCAGCGGTACAAGTGCTACTCCTGATGTGGGTCATGCTTTATATTTTTCAGCTATCCCTTTGGGAGCGGATATTCATGCTATAGAAATGAGCCCAGGCAAAGGTGCAGCACTCGCAAGAAGTGCAGGTACTTACGCTACCATGATGGGCAAGGAAGGAAAATACGCCATAGTAAAATTGCCTTCAGGTGAGGTCAGGAGAGTACTTTTGACCTGTAAGGCAGTGATAGGACGAGCGTCCAACCCAGATCATGGACAAGAAATACTTGGTAAAGCTGGTAAATCCCGATGGCTAGGTAAGAGATCAAGAGTAAGAGGAGTAGCGATGAACCCAGTAGATCACCCGATGGGAGGTGGTGAAGGTAGAGC
>JBATLS010000393.1:0-1724 GCA_049289435.1 Saprospiraceae bacterium
GGGCAATATAGCTGGGGTGACGATAGCCATCACATTGGGTGGGCCTGGTGCTACATTTTGGATGATCGTCAGTGGATTGTTGGGTATGACACTAAAATTTGTGGAGTGTACTTTGGGTGTCCAATACAGAGACATCAATAAAGATGGTGTCGTATTCGGTGGACCTATGTATTACCTCTCCAAAGGACTCAAAGAAAAAGGTTATACTGGTCTGGGTAAGTTTTTAGCTGCTTTTTTTGCTGTTTTATGTATTGGTGGATCCTTTGGGGGTGGCAACGCAGCACAATCCAATCAGGCAGCGGCCCAAATATCGTCTATGATTGGCATGACAGGAGGGAGTTCTGGATTTATCATTGGACTTCTAATAGCTGTGCTTGTAGGTATTACCATTATCGGCGGCATCAAGAGAATTGCCACTGTTACGGAGCGATTGGTGCCATTGATGGCCGTGATATACATATTGGCGTGTCTTATCGTATTGGGAGCCAACTTTTCCCATGTCGGATCTGCTTTCGGTCAGATTATTTCTGGTGCATTCAATCCTCAGGCGGGTATAGGTGGCCTCATAGGCGTCCTTGTGATTGGCTTCAGGAGAGCTGCTTTTTCCAATGAAGCGGGTGCTGGTTCGGCATCGATCGCACACTCAGCTGTAAAGACAAAATATTCTGCATCAGAAGGTTTGGTATCTCTACTTGAACCATTTATAGACACTGTAGTAATATGTACAATGACCGCATTGGTCATTATTATATTCAATGCCGAAGGCGCATTTACATATGGAGCAGCCAATGTCATGATCAATGGCCAATCTTATGAGGGAGCTACCCTCACTTCATATGCATTCGAGCAGACGATATCCTGGTTTCCAAATGTATTGACCATTGCCATCTTCTTATTTGCGGTATCAACTATGATATCCTGGTCGTATTATGGCATGCAAGCCTGGATGTACCTTTTCGGACGAAGCAAGACGATGGAGATCACTTACAAGGTATTATTTTTGATATTCATAGTCATAGGTGCATCCGCCAATATGAGCTCCGTTTGGGGTTTTTCGGACGCTATGATACTCGCTATGGTATTTCCAAACATGATAGGATTGTTATTTTTATTCCCCATTGTAAAGCAACAATTGACCAAATTTGAGAAGGCTATTGGCAGATAAAATCAGGGTTTGATTTTATATTTTTTTTTCTGATAGACCATCGCCAGCATACGATGCATTTGGGTACATAATTTTTACAAAGCCAGATACTTAGAGTATTTGGACATCCTTTGATTTCTGTCCTTTTGAACATTTATTTGTGACAGGTTCATCCTAAATATTGTAAACATTTTGTTAATTATTAAAATATATATACATTTGAACTTTGACCGAATTTCAGAGCAATATTTTAATCAAAACAAAACAATTATGTTTAAATCAAAAAACATTTTTTTATTTCTTCTACTACTTTTTTCTTCATACATATATGCACAAAATGACAGTTTAACAGCATCTATAATTACCGAACCTGCAGAAATCGGAATAGATGAAAAAATCAATCAAGCATTTACGCCTATTGCTACTGCGATAGAAAATACCGTTTTGTATGCGATACCATTTGGTGGTACAGATATTCCGATCATTGTGATCATCTTGAGTTTGGGCGGATTGTTTTTTTCAATATACTTTGGATTTCCAAATATTCGAAAATTTGGATTAGCTATCAGAGTCGTCCAAG
>JBATLS010000394.1:0-2682 GCA_049289435.1 Saprospiraceae bacterium
AACGGCAAAGCAGTAGAGCATAAATATGCACCTGCCTATTATGATAAAATAGGGCTTGGGATAGATTTTACAGCGCGCGACATCCAGGATGAATGCAAATCAAAAGGCCATCCATGGGAGATTGCCAAGGCTTTTGATCAGTCAGCAGCGGTGAGTAGTTTTGTCGATAAGTCAACGTTGGATATGTCATCCATCAAGTTTCAATTGTTGAAAAATGGATATTTGGCTCAAGACGGCAATACTAAAGACCTCATATTTCAGTTTGACTATCTGATTAGCTATATATCGAGATATTTTACCCTGCAGGTTGGTGACCTAATATTTACGGGTACTCCAGCAGGTGTTGGCAAAGTGGAGATTGGTGATGTTTACCAAGGATATTTGGAATCGACCAAGTTGTTAGAGTGCCAAATAAAATAAGGTAATTGATTATTTTTACAATGTATATGCCCATTTCAAGGAAGGTGTACTGTTTATTGCAGTAATAAATATTGAAATATGAAAAGTACATATAAATTATTTCAGTAATAATTTGTCAAAAGTATTTTATAAATTGTACTTTTGTCGTTCATAATCTTGATGAACAATTAGTTATTTATAGTCAAAAGAAATTAAATTTCAAAAATATTAAATTTAATACGTTCAAAATCAAACGATAAAAGCTAAAATTCAAACATACTCTTGCTTTGAGTATAAAGCATCATCTTGATCTGACAATAATTTATAAAAAAAATCCACCTATTATGGCTTACCTATTTACTTCTGAGTCGGTTTCTGAGGGACATCCGGACAAAGTCGCAGACCAGATTTCTGATGCATTGATTGATCATTTTCTTGCATTTGATCCTGACTCAAAAGTAGCTTGTGAGACACTTGTCACTACTGGGCAAGTCATACTCGCTGGCGAAGTCAAGTCTCATACTTACCTTGATGTGCAGCAGATAGCCAGAGAGGTGATTAGAAAGATAGGCTATACTAAGAGTGAATACATGTTTGAGGCAAATTCTTGTGGGGTGCTTTCGGCTATACATGAGCAGTCAGCAGATATCAATCAAGGAGTGGACAGAGCAGTCAGAGAAGAACAAGGGGCTGGAGATCAGGGTATGATGTTTGGCTATGCCACCAATGAGACTGAAAATTACATGCCATTGGCACTGGATATTGCCCACGCCCTACTGGTGGAGCTGGCAAATATCAGAAAAGAAAGTACGGACATCACTTATCTCAGGCCGGATGCAAAATCTCAAGTCACCTTAGAATATTCTGATGATAATAAACCTATGCGAATCGAAGCCATCGTAGTTTCTACCCAACACGATGACTTCGCTCCTGAAGCAGAAATGCTTGCAACTATCAAAAGGGACATCTTAGGCATCCTGATACCTAGGATCAAAGCTAAATATCCACAATATGCTCATTTTTTTAATGATGGGATCACTTATCATATCAACCCTACTGGCAAGTTTGTCATCGGCGGTCCTCATGGGGATACAGGTCTCACCGGGAGAAAAATTATCGTAGATACCTATGGAGGAAAAGGAGCGCATGGTGGAGGTGCGTTTTCGGGCAAAGATCCAAGCAAGGTAGATAGAAGTGCAGCCTATGCCACCAGACACATAGCTAAAAATCTGGTAGCTGCGGGCATTTGTGATGAGGTGTTGGTGCAAGTTTCTTATGCGATCGGTGTAGCTAAGCCTACCTCGATCAATGTCAATACCTACGGCACAGGCAAGGTCAATATGACAGATGGGCAGATAAGTGATATTGTAAGAGATATTTTTGACATGCGCCCATACTTCATAGAGCAAAGACTTAAATTGCGAAATCCTATCTACAGCGAAACCGCAGCTTATGGCCATATGGGTAGAAATCCCGAGATGGTTCAAAAAGTATTCAGATTGCCCAATGGCGAAACAAAGACATTGGAAGTGGAAATTTTCACATGGGAAAAACTTGACTATGTCGATAAAGTGAAATCTGCCTTCTCTCTTTCGTGATCAGCAATAGCAAAAATAGCTAGTTTGCTTTAAAATATTAAGGTAAATTTTATGCGCTTTCATCAAATTTATGTATTTTCGTAATACCAAATCTGATGAATCATGGAAGACAATATTCCCGAATCCAGTACGACCAATTTTAAATTTAAAGAACTGAAAGTGTACTCTTCTACAGAGTGGCTTTCTGACAATAAAAAAAAGTACCGTCAGGTCTTCGATCGGTATGAGACTACCTATATATATGCAGAACTTACTTTTTACAACAAACTCTTTGACCGAGAGGTATGGGAAGTAGATATCGAGTTGATTTGCTACGAAATAAAAGATAATAAAAAACAAATCTGTCATCTAAAATACACAAAAAAGATCAGCAAATTTGATAATACAGTGTATATCAGAGAAGGCTGGGGCAATAAGAAAGAAGGATCTTTCTGGAAAAAAGGTACTTATTATTGGGAAGCATGGGTCGCTGGCGACAAAGTTGGGACTAAATATTTTTATGTAGAAGATATAGGTGAGTCAATATTTGAAGGTACAACTAATCCATACGTCACAGTGCATTCGGTCAAACTCTACGAAGGTCAATATGATGATGTAATAGAAGCAGATCGTACCTATTTATCGGCCTTTTCCAATGAAGAATCACGGTATATCTATACAGAAATTATTCTCAATAATTTAGTGA
>JBATLS010000395.1:0-2072 GCA_049289435.1 Saprospiraceae bacterium
TTCTTTGGCTGCTTCATTGATTTCTGCGGCTTTGTCCATCATGATATCACCAGTATCCTGTAGTGTTTTTAAGATGTTTTTAATCATGATGTTTTGATAGTTTGATTTGACCCTAAAAATCTAATTGATCAACTGTCCAGATAACCTCATCAACTCAAGGGCGGCCATTTTGGCTTCAAAGGCAGCAGTGATCTTTCTAAACTGAGTATCTACAAGATTGAGTTGGGCTTGTCTGAGTTCTAGCGAATTGATGGTACCGATCCTCATTTTGTCAGAAGTAATGTCCAGGGTCTGCTGTGCGATCCTGATGTTTTTGTCTTCCATATCGACCATATCTAAAGCCGTAATATAACTATTGTACAGAGTAAGGATATCCGTTTTAAGCGACAGCTCGGTTTGCTCTTTGATCAGTTGGTTGGTCTCCAACCCCAGTTTTGCCACTTGAATCTCTCTTTTATTGTTGTATCCGTCAAAAATATTCCATCTACCCGTTAGTCCAAAAGACAGACCTCGATTTTGATTGAATTTAAGAACCCCAATCTCAGCTGTAAATCTGGTATAGTTGTATCCAACGTTGAGATCTACGGTGGGGTATTTATTCGTTTCCCATTGTTTGATGTTCAATTCCGAAAGTTTCAGGTTGTTGTCCGCCAATTTTAGCAAAAGACTCCGATCTTCTGCTTTTTGCACTACATCACTGTACTCCAGCAAAGGCAATGCTTCCGACTCCAAAGTCTCAAAAGATGTTTCGGGATTTCTGCCCAAAATTTGATTGAGCTCCACTTTGGTATTTTTTAAAATCAACTCTTGTCTCGTAAGCATCGCACTATCAGCATTGATATCTACTTCTGCTTGCAGTATTGGCATGGCTGACCCAGTGCCTACTTCTTTTTGCAGAGAAGCAAGTGCCAATCTCTCTTTGGAAATATCTATAGCCTGCTTTATGGTCTGGATCATCCTCTTTTGCTGCTCTAAGCTGTAATAAATCGACATCACCTGCGTAATGGTATTTTCTATCTGCAGACTCATATTGAGCTTGCCTATGGATTCGATTTCTGATAGTTGATCCCTATTGACAAACATGCGCATACCGTCAAAGAGTGTCCAACTCATCAGTAGGTTTGCATTTAGATTGTTGGTATTTACCCCGCTTCCTTCTCTGACATCACCACTAAAAAATTCTTGCCGAGTATTATTTATATTAAAATTTTGACCAAAATTGAGCGCTAAAACTGGTAAAAACCCGGCATTGCCAAGGGTGTTATTGGCTTTGTTGATGACGGTTTGGTTTTGTGATATCCGGACGTTGTAATTGTTTTGTATGGCTATTGATATAGCATCATGGAGCGGAAGTACCTCCTGACCATAGGCAGTAGATAGTGACAAAATCATCACCATCCACGATATAATAATGCTTTTAATCATGATAAATCGTTTTGGTACGTGATAAGTAGGAGTAAAGAGTAGGTATGACATATAATGTTAAAATAAGCGAAAACATAAGCCCACCTATGATAGCAATACCCATAGATACTCGGGAGATGGATGCGGCACCAAGCGCAAGTGCGATCGGCAAAGCACCAAGTATGGTCGCCAGACTGGTCATTAATATGGGTCTGAGTCTGGATTTAGCAGCTTCTTTGACGGCCTGTAAGGTTTCCAGACCTTCTTCCTTCTTCTGATTGGCAAACTCGACGATCAGGATACCATTTTTGGTCACAATACCGATCAGCACGATGATTCCGATCTGGCTGAATATATTGAGGGTTGAGTCCGTGTACCAAAGTGACCAGATGGCGCCCGCCAGTGCCAATGGTACGGTAAACATGATAATCAATGGATCTATAAAACTCTCAAATTGGGCCGCCAAAATCAGATACACCAGCAGTAAAGCCAGTATAAATGCAAAAACTAAGGTAGAGGAGCTCTCGGCAAATTCTCTCGAAGGCCCAGATAGGTCAGTAGTAAAATTGTCGTCCAATACTTCGCCGGCAATATTTCTCATCGCCGTGATCCCTTGTCCCAATGATACTCCGGGGGCAGTACCTGCCGAGATGGTGGCGGATACGTAC
>JBATLS010000396.1:0-4166 GCA_049289435.1 Saprospiraceae bacterium
GCTCATAGGCGATCCACCTCTTGCAAGTTCGCGTATAGAAATCAAAATTTTTTCTTTAGAGGCACCTTTTAGGATGTAGCCTTTGGCCCCTGCCTGAATGGAGTTAAATATTTTTTCATCATCTTCATAGACCGTAAACATACAAAAAAGTATCCCTGGGCATTTAGCTTTCAAATAAGTGATGGCATCTATACCGCTCGCCCTTGGAAGTCCTATATCTACAATGACGATATCAGTTTTTTGATTTGGTATGAATTGTATGGCATCTTCTGCATTGTGATAGACATGATCACAGATCATATCATTTTGTTCATTGATAAAGCCCTGAACCGAAAATGCCACATCTTTGATATCTTCAATGATCGAAATATTTATTTTTTTCGTCGCCATGACTTAGGTAATTAGTGTTTTGATATTATTTTCTATGACGAGAGGCATCTTTATACAAATACACATATCATTTTTCACTTTTTCAAACTTAATATTTCCATTTATTTGTTTCATTCTTTTATCAATATTAAATAGGCCGTTTCCGTTTTTTGTCATAGCTTGATGGTCGAACCCTACCCCACCAATTTCTGTAACACATATTTCCAACTCTTCCAGACCAGTGACGTCGATGACTATTTTGGAGGCCTTTGAGTACTTGACACTATTATGCAACAACTCTTTGACTACCAAATACAAATTTCGCCTCTTTTCACCAGAAATATTTATGTCAGGGTCGATGACTTCTATATGGAAACTATGATCCATCTGATGATCCTCCATATACTCACCAATATAGTGTCGCAGATAACTTATCAATCCTTCCAGATTGTCAAAACGACTATTCATTGCCCATATGATTTCTGACATGTTTCGTACTAGAGTGGCGCTGTAAGTTGATATTTTATGGATGCCATCCTTTATCTTTTCGTCCGATGCGTAGGCATCAATGTCTGCACTAAGATACTGTATTATGGTGAGCCCCGAGCCTAGCTCATCATGCATTTCTGAGGCAATCCTATTCCTCTCATGTTCTATCGCTTCCTGATTTTCAATACGAAGTTTGTGCTCTCTCAGCAAAGCGTCCTTCTGCTCGTTTTCGGATAGAAATTTTCTCTTTTGATATGATAAAAAAAACCAAATCAAAATTGCAAACAGTAATGTTGGCATGACAAAGGCCATAAAAATGACTTTTATGATTATTTCTTCGCACATATTACTACACCTAAATATCCGAGACTAATAAACACATTTCCATATTGGAGCAATTTATTAAAAAAATCTGCAAAATCTAGATTTAACACCAATTCATCATAAAAAGACAGAATCGGAAATGTCGTGAAAACAAAAAGTAGTATGCCCAAAGACAGATAAAAAATACATTGCTTGGTCAAGTCCTGATATTTTTCAACATAAAGTATATGATAAAAAAATGCAAAAATTAATCCAATAGTAATAGCCATTCCAGAATAATATGGCCTAATTTCAAAAGATTTATCAGTGTATAAGAGTAAAAACGTGCATGAAATTGCCCATATAATGATTCCAAATTTTAAGAATGTAGCCCAAGGTTTCTCGTTAAAGTACAAATAAAATATAAATATATAGTAAAGTGCACAGATGAAGCTATAGACACTATACATACGCTCTGTGGAGCCGTATTTTTTTGATAAGTAGTAATTTAAAAATATTTCCACAAAGTTAACAAAAATCAAAAACGAATTGAAATACTTGAGCGACACCTTACCTTTTAGAAACTGATATATACCTATGGCCAGTGCAAGAAGTGAAATGCAATGGTAGATTGTCAAATATTGAAAAAAAATTACCATACAGCGCTTTTAATTTTCATCTGGGGGTGGACAATTTGGTGGACACACATTGCCAATATTGTCAGCGAGTCTGAAGCTTGAATCCGAACCACCATCTGCATTCAGAAAGGTGTAACTTGGACTATCCATAAGATTCCGTGCTTGCGTATTTGATATGGTATAATTGATAAATGCCGTCTTTCTCAAACTATAATCGGCTTTATAAACATCTTCTGTAAAAGGGAAATTTGGAAACATAGCTGCCGGATACCTTCCTAACGCAACATATATCCCGTATCCACTTAACGTCAGATCCGATACATTTTTCTTATTTTGACCATTGAGCAAAGACTTGATCAAAGGTATAATATCAAAATTAATCCCCCTCATTGTGTCTCCGGTAGGTGAAGTATTTGGCAATTTTGATCCACCGTATAGTCCACCAGCAATCAGTTTTTGAGCGTCTCTAGAGATGGAGGTAGGTCGGTTATAACTATCCAATTCGGCCTGAATTCTATCATTAAACTGTATAGATTTTATGATATACTCAGACTCATTGCCCTTCTGACTTTCCGGCACTGCCGCAAAGATTTTTTCTACATCTTTAGAGGGCTCACCTTCTCCTTTCATAATATTATACACTATAAGAAGAGCAGCACCCAATAAAATGCCAATTAAAAAGGACATAAGACTCCAATTTGAATTTTTTTCTAAATGATTTTGTTCGTTTTGCATGGTGGTTTTGTTTGATGGTGAATTAAATAATTAAATAAAGGTAATATTATGATACAAAATTAAGTAAACGCATTCAATCTACATATATAACTTTTGTTATAGGCCACATTTACAATAAAACATATCCGACGTTTATTGGGACTTATCGCTGATCAAGACTTTGTGACAAGGGAACACCATTATAATGTCTTCATAATTTTGCGTATTTAATGGTAAAGTACCATATTTTTTTGCTTAGAGTATGTTTAAATTTTCATGTTTGAGCGAAAGCGAGAAAAATTAATTTTAGACAAGGTATATTTTGCAGTCGTAACTGGTAGTTACAACGAAAAATATAACGCAGTATAAAATGAAATTTGCCGCTTGCAGACAAATGATGGAATTTTAAACATACTCTTAATAAATCATTAAATCAGTCATTTATTTGCTTATATTTTAATTTGGTATAACAAAAGTTATATTTACAAAGCTTGAGACATTATATACTTTTGTATCAAAATAATTAATTCTTATGTAAAAATTATAAAAAAATTAGAAAATTCCTCAAAACTTCATGCTATCTTAAGACAAAATCTATCCGGAAAGTAATCGGATAACCCCTGATAGTGAAGTCAGAAATTAAATCCAAAGTTAAATAAAAGATGTAAAAGACATGGCAACAAAAATATTTGCTCAAGTGATCCTTAAACCGAATAAAAAGGGCAGTATCAATACATCTGAGAAAAAAAAGAACATTGATGGTGCTGTACATACCCCATCCAAAATTCAGCTAAAAAGAGCTGAGAAGAAACTTTTGGAAGCAGGGTGTGAGATTACCAGTCTAGGTCCAACGATCGGGATAGCTATGGAAGTGTCTGAGTTTGACAATTTATTTGGTACAAAGTTGGGTAAAGATATGGAGGATCCAAAAGTATCCAGTGAGGTCATCATACCCGAAAAATTAAAAGATATAATCGCAGAAGTTGCCATTGCGACGCTGCCAGATTATTACTGATACACCATTTTACTTATTACATAACCTTTAAATTTTATCAATCATGGAAGAAATGATTTACGCTCAGGCGTCCCCTCTCTCTATTGCTGGCAACTCACTATTTTCATCTACAGGGTTTGATGAAAAAAATGTAAGTGATTATTATTCAGAGAAAAAAATTGTAAACAAAGCTGTGAGGAAGCTCAAAAAAGCAGGCTTTGAAGTTCATTTTGTAGCCAAAACATCTATCTCTATCTCCGGGCCTAAGTCCTTATATGAGCAGTATTTTGGTAAATCTATTCATAAGGTAACCAAAAGGGTTTTAGGGTCTCAAAATCAAGAAACCTCGGTAGATTTTTACGAAGTAGATTCTGAATCCGCATCTTCGTTTTTATCAACTGATGCCAGTCCACTTTCGGATGTCATCGAAGGAATTGCCATCGCTGAGTCTCCTATCTATTTTGGATCTGCTTATGCTCCGACTAAAAGCTATTGGCATCTCAGCGTACCTGGTGATGTATCTTTGGCACTAAATGCTGATCTAGTACATAGGACTGGCAATACTGGCTTAGGCATTCGAGTGACGATGGTGGACACGGGATGGCAGTCGCATCCACTTTTTACACAACGAGGCTACCGTATATTGCCTACATAGCTTG
>JBATLS010000397.1:0-5443 GCA_049289435.1 Saprospiraceae bacterium
ATAGAGCAAAAAACGACGGCATGGAATCCCCGATCTACCGTAGGCACTACGACAGAGATTTACGATTTTCTTAGACTTTTGTATGCCCGAATAGGTGATGCATATTCGTATGTGACTGGTGAAAAGATGATCAAATACACCGAAGAACAAATCATAGAACATGCTCGCACTTACTTTCATCATAAAAAAATAGCCATATTAGCACCTGTCATCCGCGCAAGAAAAGGACATTATAGAGAACTATTCGACCAAACCCGTAAAAAAGGCTTCACAAAAGTAAGGGTGGATGGAGAAATCGTAGATTTGGTACAAGGCTTACAACTGGACAGATACAAAGTCCATGATATAGAGATTGTGGTAGATCGATTGAAAGTGGAGTCAGACAAGAAAGACAGGCTGGTTGCATCATTGCAAATGGCACTCAAGATGGGAGGCGACTTCATCATGATCATAGATACCGATACTTCGGAAAGCAAATCATACTCCAAGAGCCTGATGGATCCTGCATCCGGAGTCTCATATGACGAGCCATCTCCCAATAATTTTTCATTCAACAGCCCATATGGTGCTTGCCCCGAATGTAATGGGCTGGGCGAACAATACAAGGCTGATATGACTAAAATCATCCCGGACGATTCGAAAAGTATCCAGGATGAAGCCATCAAACCATTTGGTGTAGTCAGAGACAACAGTACCTTCAAGCAACTAAAACAAATAGCTGCCAAATATAAATTTACCTTCAAAACCCCTGTCAAAGATATCCCTGCAGAAGCACTTGATATCATACTGTATGGAGGAGATACTTCTTATGGCATCAAACACGGCATCGTTGCCAATGACTATTTATATGACTTGGGGGGAGAAGGTATCGCCAACATGACCGAAAGATGGTATAGAACATCAAGTTCGGAAAAAATCAGGTCCTGGGCTGGAGATTATTTAAGTATTGTGACCTGTCCGACTTGTGCAGGGTATCGGCTAAAAATAGAATCTCTTCACTTCAAGTTAGGTGAAAAGCATATTGGTGATCTGGGCACTATGAATATTGATGAATTGAGAATCTGGATGGATGATGTGGTAGCTTACTTGGATGACAAACAAAAAATTGTTTCCCAAGAAATCCTGAAAGAAATCCGACTCAGGCTGGACTTTTTGCTGGACGTCGGACTTGGATACTTACATCTGAATAGGCCTACGCGGACACTTTCTGGAGGAGAGTCTCAGCGAACCAGACTGGCCACTCAGATAGGAAGCCAATTGACAGGTATCACTTATATCATGGATGAACCGAGCATCGGATTGCACCAACGAGACAATATGCGACTCATCAAAGCACTCAGAGAGCTCACAGAAATTGGCAATACCGTCATAGTGGTAGAACACGATAAAGACATCATGCTTGCTTCAGATTACATCATAGATTTGGGACCGGGTGCAGGTATGCACGGAGGAGAGATCGTCACGCAGGGTACTCCAGAAGATTTTATCCAGAAAGGAGGCACAACTGCTGACTACCTTAGTGACAGACAGTCGATCCCAGTGCCAAAAACCAGAAGAAAAGGCAATGGTCAATATCTGGAATTAAAAGGAGCTGAAGGCCATAATCTCAAAAATGTTGATTTGAAATTACCTTTGGGCACGCTCATATGTGTCACTGGCGTATCAGGCAGTGGCAAGTCATCACTGATCAATGAGACCTTATATCCGATACTAAGACAACACTTCTACAATAGTGCTCAAAATCCCTTACCTTACAAAAGTGTCAAAGGACTGGAGCATCTCGACAAAGTCATAGAAATAGACCAATCAGCCATCGGACGCACTCCAAGGTCTAATCCAGCTACATATATAGGTGTGTTTACTGATATCAGAAAGCTGTTTTCTGACATGCCTGAAGCCAAAATCAGAGGGTATAAACCAGGCAGATTTTCGTTTAATGTCTCAGGAGGAAGGTGCGATGTATGCGAGGGCGCAGGTAAAAAACTGATTGAGATGAACTTCTTGCCCGATGTATTGGTAGATTGTGAGCAGTGTCTTGGCAAGCGCTATAATCGTGAAACACTCGAAATCCTTTATAAAGGAAAATCCATCTCTGATGTGTTGGAAATGGCTGTAGAAGATGCCACCGAGTTTTTCAAAAACATACCTTCTATACATCGCAAAATCAAAACATTGAACAGTGTGGGTCTGGGGTATATCACCCTCGGACAGCAAGCAACTACCCTATCAGGTGGAGAAGCACAAAGGGTAAAGTTATCTGAAGAACTCTCCAAAAAGGATACAGGAAACACTATCTACATCTTGGATGAACCCACTACCGGGCTACATTTTGATGATATCAAACATCTTTTGGTGGTCATAGACAGGTTGGTGGACAAAGGAAATACGGTCATTATTATAGAACACAATATGGATGTCATCAAAGTGGCGGATTATATAGTCGATATAGGGCTCGAAGGTGGTAAGGGTGGAGGAGAAATATTGTTTTCTGGAACTCCAGAATCACTGGTCAAAAAGAAAAAAGGATATACTGCGGAGTTTCTGGCCAAAGAAATGATTTGAAAACCTAAAATTCAAAAATCAATGCAATGAAATCGCAACCCCCTGCAACGACAAGCCTTTGGAAAGACCTGATTCATGTACTCTTTCCCGATATCTGCATAGGATGTGATCGCAACCCCAAAACAGGAAAGTCGGTTTTTTGTGTTCAATGTCTTCATGACATGCCTTATACCGACCATTTCCAGATCAAAGACAATGAAGTAACCAAACATCTGAAAGGTCGAGTTTCGCTGGAGTTTGGAGGAGCTTTGTTAAAATTTAGAGAGGGCAATATGGTCCAAAATATGCTTCACCAGCTCAAATATAAAAAGAAAAAAGAAATCGCTGAAGTACTTGGTAAAATCACCGGGGAGAAGCTGCTTATTTCAAAAATTTGCCTGAGACCAGACATCATCATACCAGTACCCATCCATCCTAAAAAGGAGCTAAAACGAGGGTACAATCAGAGCACGCTGTTTGGTCGATCCATCTCGAAAGAGACCAGTATTCCAATATCCGAAGATGTCTTAATCAAGGTATTGGAGACAACATCTCAAACAGGAAAATCAAGAACAGACCGTGTCAGCAATGTAGATGGGGTGTTTAAGATTTCAAATATGTCTCTGATCACCAAAAAACATATATTATTGGTAGATGACGTGGTGACTACAGGGGCTACACTGGAGGCTTGTTGCAATATTTTATTAGACAATGGCGCTTCCAAAATATCGGTGATTTGTATTGCTGTAGCTGTTTAATAGTAGATTTTTCAAAAAATCACTATTTTAAAGTCAGTTATATATACTATTTATTTACAATATGTTATATTTGCATATTAATATCAAAAAATGCCCTATAGTATGTCAGAAGAAATAAGTCCGGTATGGAGAGAACAAAAAAGCCAAAGACTTCAAGATATTGTTTTTGCTGCTGAACGTAGTCAGACTACTGAAGTAAAAATCAGCGCCGGTGAAGCTAAGAGGATTGAATTGATCCGCAAAATGAAAAATGATACCGACAAGCAGGAATATATGATCATGTTTAATGGCCTTATGATCGCATTGTCAATTTCAGCATTGTGTCATTTCATTTTTTATGGCTCAAATTTTTCCATGTTTTGCTTCGTGGTTTCATTGGTTTATTTCTTTTATATACGCAAAAGATTGACATCTGCCACCTTACAACTGATGGAGTACAAAAACAATTTTGATAAATATCTTTGGGAAGGTTTTTATCTGAAAGAGATGAGGTACTCCGCAGTCAAGTTGGCGTATCTACTATTTTTTCCCTTATTGATTGTCTTTCTAGGTGATCTGGTGTTGGGCAATGATGGCAGTGTTGATCTATGGATCAGTATTTTGGCGGCGATGGTCATTAGTACCATTGGTTGGTTGATATTTTTTCAAGATGATAAGACCAATCTTGAAAACATAGAGTACGAACTTAAGTCTTTGGAATATTTGGGGTAAGGTTAACCAATAGCTACATTGTAGTGTACTACAATATAAAAAGCTTAAGACATTATTTATTCAATTACTTAAAAATCTATTCGGATTTTCTACCAATAACAAATACGGTCACCAAACCAATAACAGTAGTTGTTCCAAAAATACCAGCAACAGTGTCATGTCCGGTATAAGATAACCACGCAGCAATTATCATCCCCAACACTCCTAAAGCAAATCCAAAATATTGACCATACCTACTTTGTCTTAATTCTTCCTTAATGGCATGATCTTCTAAACTTATTCTATGGTTAGACTGATTTTCAGCCATTTTCATAATTCTTTCAGCACCATTTTCGATAACATTATTATATTCAGCTAAAAGCTGTGGCGGTGGTATTGGCCCGCTAAATGATTCTCTAATTGCTATTGTAGCAATGAAGTCATTTAAAAACGTATGTTAAATTGATATGTAAGTGCTTGGAATTCAGATTGATATAAAATTTCATTTTCATAGCCATTCCCGATAGCTATCGGGAATGGGGATTAAATTTTATGAAAAGCTGGGTTTCAATGACTTGCATAGGAATTAACAATATGTTTTTAAATCACTTCAATATACTTTTTTATTTTTTCTCTCTTTTCTTTTGGAATTGAAGTATCATTAATTATTATTTCGATATCTTTAGGAAGATCGATGTCAGGGGGCAAATCTAATTTTTCAAGTTCCTTGTTTGGCTTTTTAGTAGACAAATTAAACTATTTTTTTGATTTTTGTAATATACACTTAGCAGCTTCTCTAATATCCTGACCCACAATAGCCCAATCAGATTTTATTGCTTTAGTGTCTGCATTTAAAGAACTCTTTGAAAAATCAAATTCATAATAATTTCCTGAAATATTCAAGACACTACCAAACCCCTTCAAAAAAGAAGATCTTGGAAACAGTATATTTGTTTTGTATTTTGCTTTATTGTCCATATTTTTTATTTCGAGTGCAAATATAAAACGTTTAATATTGTATTTGGTTTCATTGCTTTTGTTTTTTTGTGGCAAAAGCAAAGTAAGTTTACTGTGCAAATCCTTCAGTTATGATAAATCTTGCTCAAAAGTTTAAAATAACTGTAGAAATACTGCAATAATACGTGGCTAAAACTGTTTTTCATCACATTTATAAAATGAAAGATTATCGTAGTTGCAGAAATAATTCTCCGAAATTTAAAACAAATAACTTCAGACACGCATCTGAATTTTGGAGAGATGTATTTGCAATTTTCTTCACTAACCTTTCTAAGGATATTGGGTAAATAAAAGCAACAGTTTATTTATTACCAAAAAAAACTTCTGACTGAAAATTTTGCATATACTTATTCCAAGGGACAGACCTATGACTGTTACTCCCAAAATAGCTAATGATCATTTCAAAAGTCGGAACATCCTGAAAGCCAGGTATGGCC
>JBATLS010000398.1:0-8170 GCA_049289435.1 Saprospiraceae bacterium
TCCATGTCAAGTACAAATTTTAATAGAGGTTGCGCAATGATGGGATACACACAGAGAGACATGACATTGATCAATAATTCCTCTATCGAAACTTCCCTGATATTTCCGGCAGCTACTTCACTCGCTACTTCACTTTTAAATTTCTCTCTGACAAATTCGAGAGGGATGTCTTTAAATTTCTGAACCAGAAGTTCCGGATTTTTTCTCACTTCCAACATCACAAAAAGGGGCATCACCGGAAACTCCATGATGATGGTAATTTGCCTTTCTATAAACCCCTTTAGTCGTTGGTCAAAACTGCCCTTGTCTGATATTAAGGTCTCCATGGCACCAAATATCTTTTGGAGTTTTTCTTCAAAGATGATCTCAAATAGTTGTTGCTTGTTTTTAAAATAGTAATGCAACATGGCCTTGTTGATATTGGCTTCATCAGCGATATCCTGCATTCTTGCACCTTGCATACCTTTTAGAGTAAAGACTTTTGCGGCGGCAATTTTTATTCTATCATAAGCTTGTACCTCCATACTACAAACCAACTATTTAGTTCAACCATTTGGTTAATGCAAAAGTAATCTTTTTTCCATCACCTAATCTCACTTTTAGTGATTTCATCAAATATTAACCGATTTTTAACATTTTTTCCTAATTTTGACCGTTATACTTTGGGTTTGCAGATAATCATTTATCTACTGTAAAGTCCTGGTAATATCAATTCTTGTGTTCCGCCGTGAAAACATAGAAAGCAAAAACTTTAAAATGAAATACCATCTGACATTTATCCTCTTGCTCTCATTTGTGCTACTTAGAGCAGCTGAAGATAAGCCTTACAACTATCGAAATGAGATATATGATCCTTATGTAAAAACAGTGACCTTGGAAGTCAATAATCTTCCTGCTAATTTCCCGATCATATCGCTCAATTCAGGGCAGTTAGTCATGCTGAAATTTGATGACTTGCTCAACGAAGAGCGAACGCTATATTACAAGATCATACATTGCGGCATGGATTGGAAGCCATCAGGACTTCGCGAAATAGAATATATCACTGGATTTAACGACGAAAGGTTGAGCAACTATGATTACTCTATCAATACAAAGACACCATATCTTCACTACTGGCAAGAATTTCCCAATAAGGATACAAAATTTAAAGTATCGGGAAATTATCTCATAGTGATATATGAAGATAACATTGATTTTCCATTACTCAGCAGACGGTTTGTCGTATCAGAGAGCAAAGTGGCCATAACCATCAATGGTGTGTTCCCGACTGATGTACAAAATATCCGGTACAAACAAGAAATGCAAGTCAACGTAAATTTTGAAAAATTCTCCATGCGAAATCCTGTGGAAGAAATCACTGTCGTCATGTTGCAAAATGAAAATTGGAATAACACCGCCCAATCTAAACCATCGTTTTTCAGCGGAAAAAATCTTAGGTTTAATCGTGTCCGAACTTTTGAATGGCTTGGACTGGCTGAATATAGAGAATTTGACACTCGATCTCTGATGAGGCTCGGGAGGAATGTCAATAATATCGAGAGAAGAAATGATGGAATCGATGTGTTACTTTCCAAAGATGAGCCGAGGAGCAACAAAGTGCATATAGCTACATTTGATTTTAATGGAAGATTCCTTATAGACAACTTTGAAGGGGTGCGCAACAGACTCGTGACGGATGTGCTGGATGAATATGCCGCCGATACTCAAGCAGATGCCAACCTAAGGCAAACATTGCGAGATTCGTTGGTCAGTAGTATCAACACCCGCAATGCATTGCTGGACAGTGACTATCGTCCAGAGGAGCAAAATATCAGATCTGACTATGCAGAGGTCACCTTTGTTTTAGATAGAGCGGTCAATCTGGAAAATAACGCTATCTATGTATTGGGGGGCATGAATAATTGGCAACCCTCAGAAGAATTCAAGCTGGAATATAATGCTCAAAGGGACATATATACGACCACAGCGTTACTAAAACAAGGATACTATAACTATTATTATGGCATACTTGACAAAAAAGGGAATATAGATTACCAGTCACTTGAAGGGAGCTGGAATGAGACTGAAAATGATTATCAGGCACTGGTTTATTACCGGGGTTTGGGCGATATCTATGATCGGGTCATTGGTTTTCAGACGTACAATACCAATACGGATGCGCTCAGCTTAAGGTAAATAATTTGGGAAAACACTATTTAGGCATCGAGTCTTGATGTTTTTTTTCCCATACATTCATTGTGTAGTCAAGCCTTGAATTCCTTTGTTTTATTAAAGAACCGATGCTCGGCGATCTCCTTTCGATGATAAGTACGCTATCGGTCAGAGACCGACTCTCCGATAGCTATCGCGAATCGCACCGATCCCGATAGCTATTGCGAAAAAGCTTCGACGAACGGTGTCTGTTGTTATGAATCTGAAAAATTCCTTATTAATATTAGTTTTCATGAGGTCTGGTCACCACTTTTTTGTCAGGGACAATGATCTCACCTTGAATATTTAAAAGTGTCGAATCACGCTCTAAGGTAGGTTGACCAGCATTTACCCAAGCGGTATATATGCATGATCCTATGGCGTGAATCGAAGACCTCATCTGCTCCTCTACCATCGAGCCCAGCGCATTGGTGTAGGCTTTGGCATATTCAGGACACTGAGTACGGATGGTTTGTCCCAATCTTTCATCATAACAAAATAGTCTGTCTGAGTCAAATGTTTGACTCAATCGCTTCTCCACCAGAAGGACACTATCCAGGTGACTGTGTGCTTTGATGATGATGTCCCAAAAAAAGTTGCGGGTATTTTCGATATAGTCCGCCTTCCCTACGAAAAAATCATATTCTGTCTCTGCGAATAGCTCTGGTACTCTGGACTCCCAAAAACCATGGATGCCTACTTGGTCGGTCAATTGCCCATTGTAATTGGTGGTAGTGTGCAATGGCACATGAGCATCACTGATGTAGTGCCCAAACTCGGCTGATATCCTCAATATGGCGGCTTTATCCTTAGTTTCAAAGGCTTTGGTAAGTTTATACATCGTAGATTCTAAATGATAAGGTACAATGCCGTGCATAGAAAAATGATCTTCGATGAGTACATCTACTTTATTGACTTGAAAGTAAGTGGTATTGAACAATTCATCCAGGTCATATCCAGATATCTTCCATTCATCTTCATAATAAAAGGGTTTGATAATTTTCTTCCAGTATTTGACAAATGTCGGGTAGTCCAGTCCAAGTTTTATCCCACCAAAATGATCGGAACTTAGAAAAATAGAATCCGTGGTGATCTCCTTTTGGAAGTAAATACTATCTCCTGCAGTGACGAATAGGATTTTGCAATGCTTGATGATGGCTTCTTCAAAATCTCGAGGGACATTGGGAAAAGGTATTTTGTCCCAATGGTCGATGTCAATATAATGTCTGACTGCTTCGTGTTTGGTGGCGTATCTCCTTTTATCAGGGTCAACCGCATGTTCGGTCATATACTCAATATTCTGCTTATAAAAACCCATCAACTCTACCGGTAGCGTAAATACTGCCATCCTATTGATCAATCGGTGACCATAAAATCCCCATGCATCGGTCAAAAGCATGAACCCTTGACTGACAAATAGCATAATTATAATGGTAGGAAATAATATTTTTTTCAGATCCACAGTATTGAAAGTGATATTTATAGTCCAAAGAAATTAAAGTGCAAAACAAATTACTCTAAGTATATCTGTGTCGCAAGGTAAATAATATTTTCATGAAACTTCAAAAATATTTGTAAATAGTCGGCACACTGGATATTTTCCTCCATTTGACTTGTAACACTTTGATGTCTAATAAGTCGTATGTACAAAAATTAGAATCATATTTCACAACAACACAAAAAGGCCTACCCTTTAGGAGAGTAGACCTCGATTAAGATTGAGTTTTGAGTTTATACTTAAAGTAAAATAAATTGCAAAAATATATAATTTTAATCGTTTGATTTAGAACGTATTAAAATTAATATTTTTCGCAATTTAATTTCTTTTGACTATAATTATTGGATAGGAGTGATAAGATCACTCGATCCTGAACCAGACACCATCATCGCTGTGATGATGCATAAGATAAAGAGACTCGCAGCAAGACCCCATGTGACTTTCTCAACGAAGTCAATGGATTTGGATGCGCCAAACATTTGATTGGCAGCACTACCACCCAATGTAGAGTCTATGCCACCCCCTTTGGGATTCTGTATGAGTATGATCGCCATCAATAAAATGCAGTTGATCGCTATCAATATTGTAAATGCGTTGGTCATTTTAAAATTATACTTTTATTAAATGATTTATTTTTTCCGCAAAGTAAGTACTTTTTTCTGGATATTTCACCATTAATTGTTCATACATTTTTTTTGCATCGTCCAAATGACCTTGGTTTGCTAATATTTCGGCCAATGGTTCGGAGATGATTGATGGAGTTTTAGTGACGGATTTCATGGCAGAGGCCTCAAAAGCTTTTCTTTTTGCCGCCTTTTCTTCCTTTCTGATCTTCTTATCTAGGTCTTCTTTTTGAAATGAAAGCAGCCATTTTGAAAAATCTGAAATTCCACTATACTCATTCAGTTTAAATTTCTTATCTCTTTTACGTTGCTTTTTTGATTTGGTCTTTTGAATGGATATTGCAATATTTGACTTAAGGTCTTCCAATACCGCTTCCGATTTTTCTTCTGCATTCGATAGTTCGACCTCTTTATCTATTGATTCGCTTATTGAAAGATCTTCATATATATCTTCTGTGTTATCTTGTACAATGACTTCATCAATAACTTCTGCCTGTACTTCCACGATCTGGGCTGTCTCCATCACTGACTCCGATATCACTGTTTCTGATATATCTTCTTCAGTTTGATTATTTTGGCTTTTTAAAGCGGACATTTTAGACTCAGACTCCATATTCAAGGCATCGATATCAAGATCATCGATCGTAGGTATCCTTCCTTTATTGTGTAGTGTATAATGAAGTTGTACCCTATCATTGCAAAAAAGCGATATATCACCAGAGATGTCGCCAGATACTTTTTGGGCCAATGCCAAGTGATAAGCACCAATATAGGGGTATTCCTTTATATTTTGATGCAGGATATCCATACTCAGGTCATCAAGGCTTACCAGTCCATTATTGGGATTACTCAAAGGTATCATCATTAGGTCGGCAAAGGTAACTAATTACATTCAAAACATCTTCATCCTTGTTGGATAGAATTTTTCTTTTGATGGTGTTTATCAAATAAAGAGGTGTCACAAGTCACTTACTTATGATCATCACTGTCAGCCGTGACACGCATATCAACTGCCCTTGTTTGTCTGTGACCTCTGTGTTCCAGATGTGCAAGGTTCTACCCAGTTTTACAGGTCGTGTGATGCCATACACATGACCTTCAGAGACAGATTTTAGGTGATTGGCATTGACTTCTATACCTACTATATTTGTTTTAGCATCACCTGAAATCAAAAAACTGGCTATGCTTCCTATAGATTCTGATAGTACTACTGAAGCACCTCCATGCAAGAGTCCGACAGGTTGTCTGGTTCTATGATCTACAGGCATTCTGGATCTGATATAGTCATCTCCTATTTCGATGACTTCTATGCCTAAATGTTCTGCCAAAGTATTTTTATTAATCTGTTGGATGACATCCAGCTCGGGTTTTTCTTTCCAAATCATATAATAATCATATTTTTGCAGCAATAACCTGAATACCATTAAAGCATTTCATCATCATAGCCACATTAGTTATACAAATCATATATATTGACTAACACACATCAAAATATTAACATCCAAAGGTATATATTTATCGGCGGTATCTTGTTGTTTTTCATCAAAGTGGTGGCATTTTATATCACCAACTCGGTAGGAATACTCTCCGATGCACTCGAAAGTACGGTCAATATCATCACAGGCTTTATCACATTACTAAGTCTTAGATTTGCAGCCAAACCCCGGGATGAGGACCATCCCTATGGTCATGGCAAAGTCGAACTCATCACCTCATCTATCGAAGGCATATTGATTGGCGTAGCAGGAGTTATGATCATCATAGAAGGATTCGCACGGCTTGGCTCACCGCCGCAAGTAGTAGAAATGGGTGTAGGTATAATACTTCTGGTTTTTACGGCTATGGCCAACTATCTAATGGGCAAATATAGCATCGCACAGGGTCGTAAAAATAATTCTGTAGCACTCGTCAGTGGGGGCAAACACCTTATTTCAGACACCTATACCACGATGGCGTTGATAGCGGGGTTAGGTCTCTTTTATTTTACAGGCTATCTGTGGGTAGATAGTATCTTGGCGATCATATTTGGGCTGGTCATACTATACACAGGATACACTGTACTGAGAGCTACTGTCAATGGTCTGATGGATGAGGCAGATACTTCTACCATCGACGATATGGTCAAAAATATATCAGATCATCGTATGCCAGCGTGGGTCAATATTCATAAATTGACTTATCTTAAGTTTGGTCATGTGTCTCATGTGGACTTGCACCTGACGCTTCCCTGGTACTATGACATGTCACAAGCCAAGCAGGAAATCATCCTTTTGAAAGAATTGATCCGGCCAAATATAAAGGAATCTGAAGTAGATATATCCGTACAAAGCGAGCCTTGTGAACCAACCATGTGTCATCAATGTTGTCTGGAGTGCCCCGAAAGGCAAAAACCATTTGTACAACTAAAAAAATGGACAACCATCTATATCACAGGTCGAAATATATTTTCTTTTCCAATCACAAACAAACAGGTCGGTCATGCATGATATAGAACCCTGGTGGGGCTGGAGGCAGGCATATGCCGCAGAAAATGATAAACATTCTCCATTTTTTAGGAGAAATTATGATCAGTTTTCTTTTACCAACAAGATATACAACTATTATATACACCCCCAGTGGGACAATATAGGATCTGAAACCCTCTTTGGCAAAATACTTTATGTGGATTACGCCCAGCAGTATGCGATGTTGGAGTTGATTGGAGAATGGAATGACGCCATCAGCAACGACATCATGTTTCTGAAGAGGGATGTCATAGATTTGCTGATTAAAAAAGATATTACCAAATATGTGTTATTTTGTGACAATGTGCTCAATTTTCACGGCGATGATGATTCATACTATGAAGAGTGGTATGACGATATCAAAGACGACCGAGGTTGGATCAGTCTTGTGAATACATTTGATCACGTCTCCGCAGAAATGCAAAAATACAAACTTCAGTACTATTTTAATTATGGCCCGGAATTCAACGACCTCAATTGGCGCGCACAGAAACCCGAGTTCATCATAGATAATATAGAACAAATCATGAATCACCAGCAGAAACAATTGATATGAATAATCACAAGTCTGGCTTTGTCAATATCATCGGCAACCCCAACGTAGGCAAATCCACTCTCATGAATGCTTTGGTGGGTACAAAGATGTCCATCATCACCAGCAAACCACAGACGACCAGACATCGCATCTTTGGGTTGTTGAGCGAGGATGACTATCAGGTAGTATTTTCAGATACCCCAGGCATCATAGATCAACCCAAATACGGAATGCAATCCTCTATGAATAAATTTGCATTTTCTTCTTTTGAAGATGCAGACATCATCCTGTTTCTGACAGATATCTTTGAGAAATATACTGGTGATGAGCCTGTAATCAATGCCCTAAAAAATACCGACATTCCAAAATACCTTATCATCAATAAAATAGACCTCGATAAAGAAGGCAAGGCCGATGCTGCCGCAGAGTTTTGGAAAGAAAGCATATCATTTGATGAAACATTTTTTATATCGGCAAGCAACCTCACCAATACACAAGGATTGTTGGACAAAATATTGCTGGAACTGCCTGAAGGGCCACCTTATTACCCAAAAGACGAAATGTCAGACCGAACCGAACGCTTTTTTGTTTCTGAAATCATACGAGAAAAAATACTGACACTCTATAAGCAAGAAGTTCCGTACTCCTGTGAGGTGGTCGTATCCAGATTTAAAGAAGAAGAAAAAAACGGTGACCCCTTACTTAAAATATATGCAGACATCTATGTAGATCGAAAATCACAAAAACCCATCATCATCGGCAAAGGTGGTGAAGCCATCAAAAATCTGGGTATTGCCGCCAGGATAGACATCGAACA